>NZ_JACAGG010000040.1:0-24967 GCF_030324375.1 Empedobacter sp. R132-2 | reverse complement strand
TGTAGTAACTACAATTTACTGCTTTTTAGCAGGTTGTACAACTTTTATATACAATCTAATACAAATGCACTACCGGTAACCTTTAATAAAATTATTTCTCTCTTTACTAATTTAATTTTAAGAAAATAGGAATTATAAGAAACACTTGAATAAATTATTATGATTATTAATAACACTACTGAAAATAAGAAAACTAAATTAGAAATTCATTATTATTTTTCGGATGGATCACATAGTATTGATGCTGAAGTATATCTTTCTAACTTAAAAAATGTATTAGATATTATTAAGACAATATCAAGTACTTTTAAAATAATACATAAAATTGAAATAGAACCTGCAAAAGAAGGAGGATTTGAAACTTATATCACTGTTATTGAAGAATCTCTTAAAGCATTTCCATATTTATCTGAAACTTTAACAGGATGTGCAAGTTTTTTATTAGCTAATCCTGCAAAAAAATTATTTGATAATTTTTTCAAAACTAAAATTGAGAAAGAGAGTGATCAAATTGATTTTGAAATAAAAAAATTAGAACTAGAAGAGAAAAATATTGACGTAGAAAATAAAAAACTAGAATTAGAAAAAAGAAAAGAAGATTTACTATTAAACACAAAAAAGATTGAAGAAAAGTCAAATAATTTACAAGATAATTTAAAAATTATTACCTCAAGATCAAACTTTTACAAGGAAGTAAACAAAATCAAAAAAGTTAAAAAAATAGGTTTTAATAATTTTATTAATAATGAATCAAACAATGAAGAACAAATAGTTAAAAAAGAGTTATTCAAAAACTTTATTGTAGATACACCGGAATTAAATTCTATAATAGATAAACAAGCTGAGATCGAAATTATTTCTCCTGTGTTAGATAAGGATAAACCTTATAAATGGAAAGGAAAGCTTAATGGAGAAGATATTACAATTAATATGAAATCAAATATTTTTAAATCAGAAGTTCAGTCTGGAAGAATCAAATTTAAGAAAGGGTCAAAATTCATATGTAACTTAGAAATTAAACGTAAGTACGATGCTAATGGTAATATCAAAGTTACTTCATATGACTTATTAAATGTATGGAAATATATTTCTGGAAAAAAGGAAGTAATAATAGAAGATTTATAAATTATAAACTATTATAATTTGCTTTGAAATACTGTAGAAATGGATATAACATATGAGTTTTTAATTGAAATAGGAAATCAAATTTCATATCTTAGAGAAAAAAAAATCAAACTTTAGATTATTTAGAATACTTAAGCGGAATTGATTCAAGCGATATTAATAAGTATGAAAAAGGAAACTTAACTATACGTAATTTAATCCGAATAGCTAAAGCTTTAAATGTTCATCCCAAAATTCTTTTAGATTTTGATTTTAATAAATATAATAATGAATCAAATCGTTGAAGAAATGGTAAAACTAAGAACAAAATTGTAATAAGATTATGCAACTGCAACAAAAGACATTAGAGAAATTAAGAAATTTAATCAACGAGGAAACTGAATATCGCTCAGGACCTAAACTTGTTGAATTCTTTAATAGTTTAGGAGAAAACGATAGTTACAACAGAGATGAAGGTTTTCCTTCAAGATGGATTTATACAGACGCAAAACTATCTAAAATTAACGGAACACCAGAGTTAGATAAATGTATTCGAAAACTTTTTGCACCAGTCAATTTTATTGGAAGGTTTGGAGAATTGGACAAGTCAATTGCAGACTTCAATCAATATCTAGCTTTTGACGGTTGGCAGGTTCTTAGAAAGGAAACTGAGATAACATTTGCCAAAGCTGGCAAAATAATATTTGAAGAAAAGGTTGACGTAAAAGAAGATGATTTTTTGCAAAAAGAGTTTAGCAATATTTCTTTAGACAAATTGGGACTTGACAACATCATCACAGAAACGTTGAATATCAGATTTAACGAAATAAAGAAATGTTTAAATGTAAAAGCACCAATGTCTGTGATTTTCCTTTCAGGAAGTTCACTTGAAGGAATACTCTTAGGAATTGCATCAAAATATCCGAAAGAATTTAATCAATCGAAAACTTCACCTAAAGATCAAAGCGGGAAAGTAAAGCCATATCACGAATGGACACTAAACAATTTTATTGACACAGCACATGACATTGGCATTTTAAAAGAAGATGTAAAGAAATTCAGTCATTCCTTGCGAGACTTTAGAAATTATATTCATCCTTACGAACAAGTTAATTCAAGATTTAATCCTGACGAACATACAGCAAGAATTTGTTGGCAAGTTTTGAAAGCTGCAATCTATCAATTAACAAACAACAAACCTCAATAATAAGCTAAAAAATCAATTACTTAATAAATAGAAAACTAAAGCTCAATATAGTTTTACAAACACTAAAGAACGAACACCAGCTGATAACAACCTTAACTGTTGCACATCTTGATATTTTGGATACAAGTAAAATATATAACCTCTTTTAAAAACGATTTTAGTGAGGTAGTTTATTTTTTCACAACAAGGTATACCTCTTATTTTATCGTCTATTTTTTTGAAGGACAAAATAGCCTATTTCTTCGGGGTTTGTTCGAGTATCCTTCGACAATGGTTCGAGAAAAAGTATGTTTTATCGAACAACGGTCGAAGGATTATCGAAGAAGATAAGTAAAAACACAACTTTATTTAGATGTTATTTTTTGCGTTAAACGATATAATTTGATGTTATTTTATAAAATAACAAAAGGCAAACTAACGTTTGCCTTTTACTTTATTGTGAATTTTTATTTGTAATTAATGTATTATGAAATAACAACACTTTTTATACACTACCCATTTTTAAATAATATCCTTGATTCTATCTTTTTAAAACTTCTATCATTTCTCCATTTGTATTAATTTTAGAATTTATTTTTAAAATATTATTTTTCTTTTTTATTAAAAAAAAATTCGCTCCTTTTACTTTATAAAGAGTATCACCTTTTTCAATAGAATCACTTACGTTAGAAAACCATCTGCCATCCTCAAACGTATCAATTTTATTTGTATCGGGATTTTTTCCGATAATTGTGAAAAAAGCTGATTTAATTCTATCTTCTTTATAACTTTTATTCGAAATAATGTTTACTGAATAATCTAATTCGTATTGTTCTTGTCCATTGGTAAAATCAATTTTACATGAATTAAGAAAAAAAAATAGAGTAAAAATAATAAGGTTTCTCATAATCAAAGTTTAATTATATACTTTACCTGTTATTATAGAAAATGTGTAAGATTTAGATACAGAGGCTCCTGCTCCAATACCTAAAAATTTACCGTCTCCTAATGTTAATGTGTTACTTATAGTTCCTTTATTATCTATACCACCTTTTTCATTTAAACTGTGACCAATAGTGTATCCCATAATTGAGCCATCAATAGTTGCAGAAGCAGAAGTACCAGCTATATTTTTAAGCATATCTCTTTCTATATTATTTTCTCTTCGATCATGAAACCCTACATTTAAACCAGGAACGCCTATTCCAGGTGTTGTCCCAACTCCCATTCCAGAATTAAAATATAATCCTATATCGCCAGGAGCAAAAATAACTCCAGCTTCAAATGTATAACTAGTCCCTTTATTCCCAGTAATAGTTATTCCTGTTCCCATAGTAACAGCGTCAGGATTATACGGACTATAATCAGGATTATAACTTTTGTCATATGCTCTTAAAGCTGAAGCTGTAAAGCCTTCAGTTTTTGCCGATACTACCGCTGTTTCTAGACTTATTTCTCCAGAGTCATAAAAACCTTCAAACTCCCCGTTAACATAACGACTATGTAATTGATTTTGTTCATTATATACGTACTTTCCTGTTTCATCTTCCCAATCGCTTGCCCATCCTGTTGGCGGTTCCGCCATCATCCCATCAGGATCTATAAAGAATACAGGATTATTAAAAGCGTAGTTGTAAGACGAGTGACGTCTCATTTTCTCCGCCAACGGATCTATATTCATCCAACGTCCAATCGCAGGTTCGTAATTACGCGCTCCGTAATCGTATAAATTTAAGCTTAATTCCTCTTGCAGTTCAGCACTTCGTGCGCTATGTTCGTCAAAAGTTTACTCAAAACTTTTTTCTCCATAATCATTGTATTTGTACTTATAGTTAGCATTTGCAAGATTGGTATTGTTGTATCCACTATGTTTTAACCCAAATGGATAATAATTGTTTTCTTCTAAAACAAACTCAAAGAACTTATGTCGATAAATTTAAAAAATTATACGTTAAAAATCTAGCTACTTTATAAAATAACAAAAGGCAAACATTTGTTTGCCTTTTGTTTTATTGTGAATTAGTAAGTTGTGTGATAAAAACACATCTGGAAAACTACCTAAGGAAGCTCTCTATTAAATAACTTTCTGTCCTCTTCTAACCATACGCAAGGCACCTTATTATAAAAATCTCTTATTCTATCTTCAACATGGGTTTTATTCCAAACAGATGCTCTTTCTAACCCTATGATTTCTCTTTTTGTTGCTGGAACTATTTCTCCTGTATTTGCATCATAAATCCTAAATTTTTCTTTATTTATTGGATCTTGAATAAAGAACATTGGTAAAACCTCCAATTCTTTTCTTATGTTTATTTTCCCTACTTTAAGCCATTCTCCTCTTGTAACAACTTGATCATAAACAGAGATAATAAATAAAATTGGTTTTTCATTTAGTAATTCAAAATCTGATATTTGCTCTTTAGATATAAAATCGAAAAATACATAACTTGATTTTTCTAAAATTTGAGCATATATATAATATTTATTATCAATAGGTATTTCTAATATACTACCTTTTGTTATTCTTTGTTTTTTCATAAACCAAAAACTTTCGCTGCGTTTAAATATTTTGTTCTATTCTTATTATTTGGACTTATACCGTTAATAGCATTACCTGAAGTTCCCCCTTGAGATTTAGCTCCCCCATTAATTTTTATAAGATATTGTTCTCTACCTCTAATTGCATTCTTATTAGTAGAAGAGTTATCTAAAACAGCTGGACCAAAACCTTTATCATTCATATGATGGTTTTTATCTCTTTTTGCTACATTCTCAAGAGCTGTTCCTGTACCACTAGTTCTACCAGTGTATACTTCACCAGTCTTTATATTTGTTTTAGTATAAGTTTGATATGTCTTTACAACTTTTTGTTTAACATCATTAACAGTATTGGTTAAAACAGATTTACCTCCTTGTGCAGTCAATGTTCCTTCTACTCCCCCTATAGCCGTCAATGCTAATGTAGCAATATCTCCTACTGTATTAATTATTTTTTCTCCAGTAGACTCTTTAGGTACATCTTTGTACAAGACTAACGCTCCGTTTTCTACTTCATACTTTTTATTTATACTATTATTTGTAAAAACATTGATTCCTCTTACAACTAAATTTGAAAATGATGCTCGTACTGAATTTATACTTCCTGCAGTCATTTCAATAAGTTCTAATTCTGGATCCCTATTATTTCCTGCGTAGCTTTGAATATCTTGATTTGTAGTAGGAGCTCCTTCTAAACCTTCAATCTCAATTTTCCAGACAGGATTGTTATGAGCAAATTGGTAAGTACTAATATTGTAGTAGTCTTCTGAAATAGGGTCAACACCAAAGAAGCGTCCGATAGTTGGATCGTAGTTGCGATATCTGTAGTTATACCAATTTAAGCCAAGTTCATCTTGTAACTCTTGCCCATTGTATTTGTATTCCTACATCCCTATACACTTCAAATTTCCAACACTTCTTCAGTTTTTAATGAACGCTTCATTATCACTCAAATATAATAAATTTCAATTGAAAAAAAAGATTTTTTATAGGATAAGCCAAGCCATTTTTCGGTTTTTATTTTTCCCTTCTTTTTTGCTGTCCTGCTTTTTGATACAAACAGACATTCACTCCGCGCTCCCCGTTCATTTACGGCAGCAAAAAACAAGGTAAGCTATTTAACATAAAATTCCGTTCATTATAGGCGTTACAGCCCATAATTTATTTTATGTTTTCGCTCCGCAAATAGCCAAAATAACCCCGAAAAATGGCTTGTTTCGTTGTGTTTTTTTTCAATTGAAAGAAAAAGAACTATTGTAAAGGATGATGCTTGTCGATAGCATCTTGTAAGGCTTTGATTCCGGATTGTTTGTATTTCTCGGTTGTGTCCAGAAATTTATGCCCACAAAACAGCTGAACTGCCCGTAAATTATGCCCTTGACTGAGTAAATTAGTAATCACACTTTGTCTGATTTTAACTGAAGTTAATCGCTTATCAACTCCTTTTTGATAAGTCGATAACAGGTAATTGATGTCGTCTGCGGTGGTTGGACTTCCTAATTTATTGAGAATAAAATACGGTTGTTTTATTCGCTCTAATTCTGGTCGATCTTCCTGTAAATACTGATAAAATAAAAGGATTTGTTCTGCTTTTAAGGGCAAGGTTCTACTGTTGGTCATACCTGTTTCTCGGATGTAAATTTCTGCTTTTTCGAGGTCGATATCTTCGAGTAGAATTTGGGTAATTTCCTTGACCAAAACGGCTTGATGAACGAATAAACTCAGTATAATTTGATTGCGTTTGGCTAAAATAGGATAACGTTCTTTTCGTGGTTCAAGTAAGGTTTTCAGTTCTTTATCCGTCCATAAATCCTGTAATTGTACGGCTGTTGGTTTTGCATCCCGAAGCTTGATAAAGTGTGCAGGATTATCTTTTCTGACCTCTATTTCAATCAGATAATCATAGTATTTTTTGAGGGCATAGACCACACGTTTAATGGTTTTGGGTTGGTAACGATTTCGTAAAATCCCGATGTAGTGCATCAGCTGTGAATAGTGGCATTTTTCGTGATTTGGAAAGTGTTTTTTGAACCGATTGATCTCATATAAATAATTGCTAACAGTGCTTTTATGTAACTGTTTTTCAAGATAATTTTCTAAAGTCATACGGTTTTATTTTTGTGTAAATCTGTGTGGTACGCAGTAAATCATGTCCTAAAAAATCCCGAACCATTTCAACGGTCATTTCATTTTCAAGTAAATGTGTGGCAATGCTATGGCGCAGATTGTGCAAGCTAAAGCCTTGTTTATCTAATCCCGAACGTTTTAAAACACCACTAAAAACAGTGTAAATCTTGTTTCCGCTCATTGGTTTTCCGTTTGGATAAAGCAGTAAAATGGATTCATTTTCTCGTCTTTTTTTGGTTGTAATCAGGTACAACTTAAAATCCTCTACAAGCTTTGTTGTAAGCGGAATAACACGTCTTTTTTTTCCTTTTCCACTTCGAACATACAAACGTTTTTCAGTCAAATGAATATCTTCTACCGACAACTTTTCGACTTCTGTTCGCCTTAATCCACAGCCGTAACACAGGTTTAAAATCATCGTTTCGTCCAACGTTTCACAATTGCTGTAGAGTAGGGCAATTTGGTCGACACTTAAAACAGCTCGACTTTTATAGGCTGAACGTTTGATTTTTAACGTGTAAGGCGTTTTGATGAGTTGTTTTGTACGCAATAAATAGGCAAAGAACAAGCGAATCGCAAAGAGTTGAGAATGAATATAACTGTTACTTAATGGCTTTTTTCGACGGCTACTAATCACCGTTTTCAAATGAAAATAAAAAGCTTCAATATGATGACTTTCAATGGTTGTGATGAGTTGATGAGAATGCTCAAACAGGGCTTTGACGTGTTTAGGATAGTTGTCGACTATGTTTTTACAATAACCTAATTGCTGTAATTCTGTTCTAAATTCATCGAGTATATCTTGCATAACTATGACGGTTTTGTTCACATTGGTTTTTATTGTTTCTTATGGTGTTTACGAATCACTTCGTTAGATTTGAGGTTGGCTACTTTTGGAACATGGAACAATGGGATAGATTTAAGATGTTAGATTTTAGATTTCAGATAGTTAAGTCTAAATTAATTGTTCCAAGATTGTTCCCTATTGTTTCAGTGGGTATCATAACTGTTCTATTTGCTTCAAAATCTTTTCTTTAATGGTTTGCCTTAACTTTTGGTAATCATCCCAATAATCCACTCGATAAGCAATTTTACGCAAGTTTCCTGCATATTTACTGGTTAAGTATTCGAGTTCAATTAAGCTGTTCATGTAGCGTGAACACTGCGCTTTGCTCATGTTAAACGCCAAACGGATTTCTCGTTGAGTAAAGTCGATTTCAGATCCATTGCCATTTTCTTTGTGTGCTTTTTTAGCTAAATAGGCTTTGAGTTTCTCAAAAAACTGACGCAAACTCCCGTCTAATTCATCGACTTTCAACACAATACTTTCAAAGAGAACTTCCGTTGCTTGCTTTAAATCTTCCACCTGTGTGATTAATTTTCCATCATCTGTCAATTGTCTGTTTTGCTGATTAATCAAGGTAATTTGACGAACGATGCTTTGAAACATTTCGTTTAATCGTCTGATTTTATGCACTTCTTCGGGTAATTCTAATCGTGTTGCAAACGGATTAATCACGTGATACGGGACAAGATTTCGGATGATATGTTGAACATCATGTTTGGTTTTTTCTTCGGATTGATGACTGACTTCGCCTGCATATTTTTGATTTTGATAGGCGATAATTCGGCGAGATTGTTCCTTACTTTCATCCACCGCTAACAGAAAACTACGGCTCATATTATCTTCGTAAATCTCGCTTTTTGTGGTAGCAGACAGTGAACTAAACACGCCACGAACTTCCTTTTTAACCGCTTTGATGTTCCCTTTTTTATCCTTGATAGAAACTGAACTCGATAAACGTTGGTTGCTGATTAATTCACGCATGGCAAACATGGCTTCTTCTTTTAAACCGTCTAAATCCTCGATAATTAGAAGCTTTCCGACTAATTCATATTCGCCCCAATTGTACAAACTACTTTCGGTAATTCGGGTAAAACGAAGTACATCTTCTTGTGGCATTAAATCGGCTATTTTACTGATTAAATGCGTTTTTCCACTGCCCGAACTTCCTTGTACAATGGCGTGGAGTGGATGTTTGGTTTTGTATGAACTTGCAATGATAAACAGTAATAATCGGCTATCCTGTTCGCCTACAATTCCGCTTTTCTCGATTAAATCATTCAACTGAAAAAATAAATCGGTTGTCATTTTTGGCTGTTCCAGAGGTGTTGGTGGAGTTTCTTTTTCAATTGAAAAAGAAGGAGTAGAAGAAGAAAAATCAATTGATTTTCTTTTCTCTAAACAGCCTAAAACCGTCGCTTCATCGTAAGCGGTTAAGGTTTCGTTGACGTCTTTATCAAGCCATTCTACCGTAGAAAATGCTACTTTTGGATGAATGGTCTGAAGTAATTTTGCATACTTCAATGTCGCTGTTTGCCCCGCTTCATCTGTATCAAAACAGAATGTAATTTCCTCCAATTCTTGTAGTTCGCGAATAGAAGTTAGAAGCTCATTTGTTAGTCCGTTTGTTCCAAAACAAGCAAGTATTGAGTATTGAGTTTTAAGTTGTGAGAGTTGAAGTAATGAAGCTGCATCAATAATACTTTCAGTTAAAATTAGTTTTTTGGTTGTTGGACTTGGATAATTTGGATATAAACCTTGTCTATTTTTCAAATAATAATGACGAGCGCGGGTAGCACCCGCAGGCAATTTTTCTTCAGAATTCTTTATAATTGACCTAAAATAAAGTGATACGGTCTGCCCGTGGCAGTTTTTTAATGGAAAAACAAGGCATTTATTTCCGAATGGTTTATAGGATTGTCCGCCTGTTCTACTGTTGGTTCCGTAGGGAATTAAAAGTCCAACTTCTACGCATTGATTGATTAAATTTTCATCTTTTCTCGACCCGTGATGGAATTGTCCCGAGTTAAAACCGACTTCTAATTCATCCACATTTAACGCTCTGGAATGACAATAGTTTTGAGCGGGTTCACTGCATAATAATCCTTTACGGAAACTTAGAAACATCTTTTGTAGAAACGCTGAATGGTCTGCGATTTGAGGAATGCGGTTTGGTTCGTTTACCGCAAAACGCTCTTCGCCAGCCAAACTTTTACACTTGTTTAGTGCTTCGTGTTTGCTCAATTTCTCATAATCTTGCACAAACTGAATGACATCGCCTGTTTTGGAACACGCATGACAATTGTAAAAATTCTTCTCCAAATTAACCTGTAAACTTGCCGTCTTATCCGAATGAAAAGGACATTTCAGCATATTGTTCTTAGGTTCTAATCCGTAATGATGTAGGATTTGAGATAATGATAAGCGAGATTTTATTTCTTGGATTTCCATTTGAAAAAATAATTAAAAAATTTTTACTAATCGTTTTCGCTTACAAACTTAGCGTTTTTGATTTTTAAAACAAATTCTTTTTGCTTTTTATTTTTCAACTGAATTAGTTATTTCACTAACTAAATTGTAATTTTGTAGAGTATATAATACATACGCAGTATGTTTTAAAGTTTATTTGCTATGGAAAATTTTGGAAAAAACTTGAAAGAATTAAGAAGCGGAAAAGGTTTTTCGCAAGAAGTGTTTGCTTCTAAGATTGGAGTTCACGTGACAAATCTTTCTAAATACGAAAGAAATATTTCGATTCCATCTTTAGAAGTAGCGGAAAAAATGGCGAAAATTTTGTCAATTTCTTTAGACGAATTAGTTTACGGAAACAATAAAGCAGATGCTATTTTACAGGATAATCAGTTGTTGAATTTATTTGCAGAAACACAACAATTAAATGATAATCAAAAAAATACAATCAAAGATTTATTAGAAGCTTTTATTTTAAAAAATAATCTGCAAAAACAATTAGCAATTTAATTACTTAAAAAATTAAATCATGGCAACACAAGATATTTTTATTTTTGAACCCGACACATCTGAACAAGCAAAAGCTTTGAAAGCCTTTGCTAAAGCTCTAAAATTAAAGTTTGAGATAAAAGAAAGTCCTTATAACCAAGAGTTTGTAACTAAAATTGAAGAAAGCCAAAAACAAGCGAAAGAAGGTAAAGTTACACGTGTAAGAAAAGAGGATTTAAAAGATTTTTTAGGCTTATAAGATGGCTTTTGATTTAGATTTTACCGACAAAGCAAACGAAGATATCGGGCGTCACAAGAAAGCTGGTAACAAAGCTGTACTTAAAAAGATGCTTGTTCTTCTTGAGGAACTGACCGAACATCCTTTCTCTGGAACAGGAAAGCCAGAGCAACTGAAACACAATTTATCTGGTTTATGGTCGAGACGAATTAATCAAGAACACAGACTTGTCTATGAAGTGGAGCAAAATACTGTAACGATTCATTCTGCTTTTGGGCATTATTTATAAAATAACAAAAGGCAAACAAACGTTTGCCTTTTGCTTTATTGAGAATGTTGGGTTGTTTTCCGGCAACACATCTGATACACTACCATTATTTTGATTTTAGTAATTCAACACTATATACAAACGATACAAAGCTAATTGTTATATAAATTAACAAATATAGGTAACCTATAAAAGAGGATTGAAAATTATAAACTTCATACTGCTTTTTTCTTATATAGTTATTTATAATTAAGAATAATCCTAAACAAAATAAAATAACTGGAATAATATAATTTTTATTAGGATAATGATTCTTCATTAGAATATAATTTATTAATGTTAAAATATTCATCCAAAGCATTATTGTGAAAAATACTGATGTTGTAAATGTTGAAACATCTTGATTACCTACTTTTTTTTGGAATTCAATAAAGTGGAATATGATGTAGTTTAAAATTTTTTTCATTATTGAGTGGGTTTTTCAAATAGATCCTTACCTGATGAATATTCATATATTGCCTTACCTCCAAAATAAATCAAGGAGGCTCCTGCACCAAATGGTCCTAAAAAACCTACACCGCTCATTATCATATCTACAGTAAACTCCGTGCCAGAGATTTGACCTGAGCCATACTGATAAATTGATACAACAGCACCTACTCCAGCTAAAGCATTTCCTGATATTTTAAGAACTTTTGCAGCTGATGCAACTTTTGAAGTTTTGATTGCTGAATTTAAAAGTGATGTTCTATAACTAGGACGAGTATATTCATCTAAAATTGTAAAATTAACTGTAGATTTAGTTTTAAGAGCTTTATCTAAATAAGATGTAGTTTTGGCAATTCCTTGTTCTAAACCTAAAGAAGTCAAATCATAATATTTATTATTTAAAATACCATCAATAAACTCATATTGAGGTATATAACTATTCGTGTTAGATTCTTTTTTATTACTATTTGTCACAGTAGTTTCAGCTAGCTGTATTACTGCACTTACAGTATTTGTTTCAGTATCATAAACATATTCATTATTAGGATCATCAATAAAAGGTTTAAATTCTGGAGTTTTTGGACAAGTAGGGCAAGTTTCAATATTTTGTTCAAATAAGCCAGTTGGATCAGAAAAATAAATTGGATTGTTAAAAGAGAAACGATAAGGAGTCCAATCAGGCATTACTTCAGCAAGTCCATCCTGAGACATAAATCTACCTATTGAAGCATCATAATTTCTGAAGTCCATAGCAGTCCAATTAAGACCTAATTCTTCTTGTAACTCTTTGCCGTTGTATTTGTATTCCTACATCCCTATACACTTCAAATTTCCAACACTTCTTCAGTTTTTAATGAACGCTTCATTATCACTCAAATATAATAAATTTCAATTGAAAAAAAAGATTTTTTATAGGATAAGCCAAGCCATTTTTCGGTTTTTATTTTTCCCTTCTTTTTTGCTGTCCTGCTTTTTGATACAAACAGACATTCACTCCGCGCTCCCCGTTCATTTACGGCAGCAAAAAACAAGGTAAGCTATTTAACATAAAATTCCGTTCATTATAGGCGTTACAGCCCATAATTTATTTTATGTTTTCGCTCCGCAAATAGCCAAAATAACCCCGAAAAATGGCTTGTTTCGTTGTGTTTTTTTTCAATTGAAAGAAAAAGAACTATTGTAAAGGATGATGCTTGTCGATAGCATCTTGTAAGGCTTTGATTCCGGATTGTTTGTATTTCTCGGTTGTGTCCAGAAATTTATGCCCACAAAACAGCTGAACTGCCCGTAAATTATGCCCTTGACTGAGTAAATTAGTAATCACACTTTGTCTGATTTTAACTGAAGTTAATCGCTTATCAACTCCTTTTTGATAAGTCGATAACAGGTAATTGATGTCGTCTGCGGTGGTTGGACTTCCTAATTTATTGAGAATAAAATACGGTTGTTTTATTCGCTCTAATTCTGGTCGATCTTCCTGTAAATACTGATAAAATAAAAGGATTTGTTCTGCTTTTAAGGGCAAGGTTCTACTGTTGGTCATACCTGTTTCTCGGATGTAAATTTCTGCTTTTTCGAGGTCGATATCTTCGAGTAGAATTTGGGTAATTTCCTTGACCAAAACGGCTTGATGAACGAATAAACTCAGTATAATTTGATTGCGTTTGGCTAAAATAGGATAACGTTCTTTTCGTGGTTCAAGTAAGGTTTTCAGTTCTTTATCCGTCCATAAATCCTGTAATTGTACGGCTGTTGGTTTTGCATCCCGAAGCTTGATAAAGTGTGCAGGATTATCTTTTCTGACCTCTATTTCAATCAGATAATCATAGTATTTTTTGAGGGCATAGACCACACGTTTAATGGTTTTGGGTTGGTAACGATTTCGTAAAATCCCGATGTAGTGCATCAGCTGTGAATAGTGGCATTTTTCGTGATTTGGAAAGTGTTTTTTGAACCGATTGATCTCATATAAATAATTGCTAACAGTGCTTTTATGTAACTGTTTTTCAAGATAATTTTCTAAAGTCATACGGTTTTATTTTTGTGTAAATCTGTGTGGTACGCAGTAAATCATGTCCTAAAAAATCCCGAACCATTTCAACGGTCATTTCATTTTCAAGTAAATGTGTGGCAATGCTATGGCGCAGATTGTGCAAGCTAAAGCCTTGTTTATCTAATCCCGAACGTTTTAAAACACCACTAAAAACAGTGTAAATCTTGTTTCCGCTCATTGGTTTTCCGTTTGGATAAAGCAGTAAAATGGATTCATTTTCTCGTCTTTTTTTGGTTGTAATCAGGTACAACTTAAAATCCTCTACAAGCTTTGTTGTAAGCGGAATAACACGTCTTTTTTTTCCTTTTCCACTTCGAACATACAAACGTTTTTCAGTCAAATGAATATCTTCTACCGACAACTTTTCGACTTCTGTTCGCCTTAATCCACAGCCGTAACACAGGTTTAAAATCATCGTTTCGTCCAACGTTTCACAATTGCTGTAGAGTAGGGCAATTTGGTCGACACTTAAAACAGCTCGACTTTTATAGGCTGAACGTTTGATTTTTAACGTGTAAGGCGTTTTGATGAGTTGTTTTGTACGCAATAAATAGGCAAAGAACAAGCGAATCGCAAAGAGTTGAGAATGAATATAACTGTTACTTAATGGCTTTTTTCGACGGCTACTAATCACCGTTTTCAAATGAAAATAAAAAGCTTCAATATGATGACTTTCAATGGTTGTGATGAGTTGATGAGAATGCTCAAACAGGGCTTTGACGTGTTTAGGATAGTTGTCGACTATGTTTTTACAATAACCTAATTGCTGTAATTCTGTTCTAAATTCATCGAGTATATCTTGCATAACTATGACGGTTTTGTTCACATTGGTTTTTATTGTTTCTTATGGTGTTTACGAATCACTTCGTTAGATTTGAGGTTGGCTACTTTTGGAACATGGAACAATGGGATAGATTTAAGATGTTAGATTTTAGATTTCAGATAGTTAAGTCTAAATTAATTGTTCCAAGATTGTTCCCTATTGTTTCAGTGGGTATCATAACTGTTCTATTTGCTTCAAAATCTTTTCTTTAATGGTTTGCCTTAACTTTTGGTAATCATCCCAATAATCCACTCGATAAGCAATTTTACGCAAGTTTCCTGCATATTTACTGGTTAAGTATTCGAGTTCAATTAAGCTGTTCATGTAGCGTGAACACTGCGCTTTGCTCATGTTAAACGCCAAACGGATTTCTCGTTGAGTAAAGTCGATTTCAGATCCATTGCCATTTTCTTTGTGTGCTTTTTTAGCTAAATAGGCTTTGAGTTTCTCAAAAAACTGACGCAAACTCCCGTCTAATTCATCGACTTTCAACACAATACTTTCAAAGAGAACTTCCGTTGCTTGCTTTAAATCTTCCACCTGTGTGATTAATTTTCCATCATCTGTCAATTGTCTGTTTTGCTGATTAATCAAGGTAATTTGACGAACGATGCTTTGAAACATTTCGTTTAATCGTCTGATTTTATGCACTTCTTCGGGTAATTCTAATCGTGTTGCAAACGGATTAATCACGTGATACGGGACAAGATTTCGGATGATATGTTGAACATCATGTTTGGTTTTTTCTTCGGATTGATGACTGACTTCGCCTGCATATTTTTGATTTTGATAGGCGATAATTCGGCGAGATTGTTCCTTACTTTCATCCACCGCTAACAGAAAACTACGGCTCATATTATCTTCGTAAATCTCGCTTTTTGTGGTAGCAGACAGTGAACTAAACACGCCACGAACTTCCTTTTTAACCGCTTTGATGTTCCCTTTTTTATCCTTGATAGAAACTGAACTCGATAAACGTTGGTTGCTGATTAATTCACGCATGGCAAACATGGCTTCTTCTTTTAAACCGTCTAAATCCTCGATAATTAGAAGCTTTCCGACTAATTCATATTCGCCCCAATTGTACAAACTACTTTCGGTAATTCGGGTAAAACGAAGTACATCTTCTTGTGGCATTAAATCGGCTATTTTACTGATTAAATGCGTTTTTCCACTGCCCGAACTTCCTTGTACAATGGCGTGGAGTGGATGTTTGGTTTTGTATGAACTTGCAATGATAAACAGTAATAATCGGCTATCCTGTTCGCCTACAATTCCGCTTTTCTCGATTAAATCATTCAACTGAAAAAATAAATCGGTTGTCATTTTTGGCTGTTCCAGAGGTGTTGGTGGAGTTTCTTTTTCAATTGAAAAAGAAGGAGTAGAAGAAGAAAAATCAATTGATTTTCTTTTCTCTAAACAGCCTAAAACCGTCGCTTCATCGTAAGCGGTTAAGGTTTCGTTGACGTCTTTATCAAGCCATTCTACCGTAGAAAATGCTACTTTTGGATGAATGGTCTGAAGTAATTTTGCATACTTCAATGTCGCTGTTTGCCCCGCTTCATCTGTATCAAAACAGAATGTAATTTCCTCCAATTCTTGTAGTTCGCGAATAGAAGTTAGAAGCTCATTTGTTAGTCCGTTTGTTCCAAAACAAGCAAGTATTGAGTATTGAGTTTTAAGTTGTGAGAGTTGAAGTAATGAAGCTGCATCAATAATACTTTCAGTTAAAATTAGTTTTTTGGTTGTTGGACTTGGATAATTTGGATATAAACCTTGTCTATTTTTCAAATAATAATGACGAGCGCGGGTAGCACCCGCAGGCAATTTTTCTTCAGAATTCTTTATAATTGACCTAAAATAAAGTGATACGGTCTGCCCGTGGCAGTTTTTTAATGGAAAAACAAGGCATTTATTTCCGAATGGTTTATAGGATTGTCCGCCTGTTCTACTGTTGGTTCCGTAGGGAATTAAAAGTCCAACTTCTACGCATTGATTGATTAAATTTTCATCTTTTCTCGACCCGTGATGGAATTGTCCCGAGTTAAAACCGACTTCTAATTCATCCACATTTAACGCTCTGGAATGACAATAGTTTTGAGCGGGTTCACTGCATAATAATCCTTTACGGAAACTTAGAAACATCTTTTGTAGAAACGCTGAATGGTCTGCGATTTGAGGAATGCGGTTTGGTTCGTTTACCGCAAAACGCTCTTCGCCAGCCAAACTTTTACACTTGTTTAGTGCTTCGTGTTTGCTCAATTTCTCATAATCTTGCACAAACTGAATGACATCGCCTGTTTTGGAACACGCATGACAATTGTAAAAATTCTTCTCCAAATTAACCTGTAAACTTGCCGTCTTATCCGAATGAAAAGGACATTTCAGCATATTGTTCTTAGGTTCTAATCCGTAATGATGTAGGATTTGAGATAATGATAAGCGAGATTTTATTTCTTGGATTTCCATTTGAAAAAATAATTAAAAAATTTTTACTAATCGTTTTCGCTTACAAACTTAGCGTTTTTGATTTTTAAAACAAATTCTTTTTGCTTTTTATTTTTCAACTGAATTAGTTATTTCACTAACTAAATTGTAATTTTGTAGAGTATATAATACATACGCAGTATGTTTTAAAGTTTATTTGCTATGGAAAATTTTGGAAAAAACTTGAAAGAATTAAGAAGCGGAAAAGGTTTTTCGCAAGAAGTGTTTGCTTCTAAGATTGGAGTTCACGTGACAAATCTTTCTAAATACGAAAGAAATATTTCGATTCCATCTTTAGAAGTAGCGGAAAAAATGGCGAAAATTTTGTCAATTTCTTTAGACGAATTAGTTTACGGAAACAATAAAGCAGATGCTATTTTACAGGATAATCAGTTGTTGAATTTATTTGCAGAAACACAACAATTAAATGATAATCAAAAAAATACAATCAAAGATTTATTAGAAGCTTTTATTTTAAAAAATAATCTGCAAAAACAATTAGCAATTTAATTACTTAAAAAATTAAATCATGGCAACACAAGATATTTTTATTTTTGAACCCGACACATCTGAACAAGCAAAAGCTTTGAAAGCCTTTGCTAAAGCTCTAAAATTAAAGTTTGAGATAAAAGAAAGTCCTTATAACCAAGAGTTTGTAACTAAAATTGAAGAAAGCCAAAAACAAGCGAAAGAAGGTAAAGTTACACGTGTAAGAAAAGAGGATTTAAAAGATTTTTTAGGCTTATAAGATGGCTTTTGATTTAGATTTTACCGACAAAGCAAACGAAGATATCGGGCGTCACAAGAAAGCTGGTAACAAAGCTGTACTTAAAAAGATGCTTGTTCTTCTTGAGGAACTGACCGAACATCCTTTCTCTGGAACAGGAAAGCCAGAGCAACTGAAACACAATTTATCTGGTTTATGGTCGAGACGAATTAATCAAGAACACAGACTTGTCTATGAAGTGGAGCAAAATACTGTAACGATTCATTCTGCTTTTGGGCATTATTTATAAAATAACAAAAGGCAAACAAACGTTTGCCTTTTGCTTTATTGAGAATGTTGGGTTGTTTTCCGGCAACACATCTGATACACTACCATTATTTTGATTTTAGTAATTCAACACTATATACAAACGATACAAAGCTAATTGTTATATAAATTAACAAATATAGGTAACCTATAAAAGAGGATTGAAAATTATAAACTTCATACTGCTTTTTTCTTATATAGTTATTTATAATTAAGAATAATCCTAAACAAAATAAAATAACTGGAATAATATAATTTTTATTAGGATAATGATTCTTCATTAGAATATAATTTATTAATGTTAAAATATTCATCCAAAGCATTATTGTGAAAAATACTGATGTTGTAAATGTTGAAACATCTTGATTACCTACTTTTTTTTGGAATTCAATAAAGTGGAATATGATGTAGTTTAAAATTTTTTTCATTATTGAGTGGGTTTTTCAAATAGATCCTTACCTGATGAATATTCATATATTGCCTTACCTCCAAAATAAATCAAGGAGGCTCCTGCACCAAATGGTCCTAAAAAACCTACACCGCTCATTATCATATCTACAGTAAACTCCGTGCCAGAGATTTGACCTGAGCCATACTGATAAATTGATACAACAGCACCTACTCCAGCTAAAGCATTTCCTGATATTTTAAGAACTTTTGCAGCTGATGCAACTTTTGAAGTTTTGATTGCTGAATTTAAAAGTGATGTTCTATAACTAGGACGAGTATATTCATCTAAAATTGTAAAATTAACTGTAGATTTAGTTTTAAGAGCTTTATCTAAATAAGATGTAGTTTTGGCAATTCCTTGTTCTAAACCTAAAGAAGTCAAATCATAATATTTATTATTTAAAATACCATCAATAAACTCATATTGAGGTATATAACTATTCGTGTTAGATTCTTTTTTATTACTATTTGTCACAGTAGTTTCAGCTAGCTGTATTACTGCACTTACAGTATTTGTTTCAGTATCATAAACATATTCATTATTAGGATCATCAATAAAAGGTTTAAATTCTGGAGTTTTTGGACAAGTAGGGCAAGTTTCAATATTTTGTTCAAATAAGCCAGTTGGATCAGAAAAATAAATTGGATTGTTAAAAGAGAAACGATAAGGAGTCCAATCAGGCATTACTTCAGCAAGTCCATCCTGAGACATAAATCTACCTATTGAAGCATCATAATTTCTGAAGTCCATAGCAGTCCAATTAAGACCTAATTCTTCTTGTAACTCTTTGCCGTTGTATTTGTACTTATAGTTAGTATTTGCAAGATTAGTATTGTTGTATCCCTTATGCTTTAACCCAAACGGATAGTAATTGTTTTCTTCTAATACTTTTAGCGTACCATTTGCTTCTTTTTGGTAACTCAATCGTACATTTCCAAGATGATCAGTGTAATTGTAAACATAATTAAAAGTTGTACCTCCAGTTACATTCACATACCCCTCAGCTGTTGGAAAAAACTGTAAACTGTTATTTACGTACTGAAAACCTCCTAAATAATCGGTTGTGGTTACTGTAGCTCCATCTGTTACGACTTTTCTTAACTTAACTCCACTTGCATCGTACGTGTAATTAATCTTTTTAGATGCATTCCAAAGAACTTCTGTTGGTAAATTTAAGTAATTATAACTAATTTTTGTTATTCCTTTGTTTTTATCTACTGTTAAATTTCCGTTTACATCGTAAGCATAATCATTTCCTACTTTATTCCCATCATTAAAACCTTCTGTTAACGTCGTTGCATCGGTTACACTTAATAGCTTGTTCGAGTTTGTTTGGTACACATAACTCAAATTATCTATCACTGGAGCATTGATTATCTCATTGTTCCCATTTCGAATAATTCCTGTAATATTCCCATTTTTATCGTAACCTTTGATTGTTTCATTGTATGCATTAATAGCCTCATTAGTGTTTTTTAGATAAATGCTATTCATCAGGCGATTTAATCCATCATACTCAAAACTATAGCTTCTTGTATTAAAATCAATTGTTTTCCAGATGATTTCTGCAATGTTACCATTGTGTAGTTTTTTTACAGCAGTATTATTTGTTACTCGAGTTAACTTATCATAATTCAATCGAAACGAAAATAAATCTCGATAAGTTGTTGTTTCTGTTACATCTACATTATTAATATCCGTCATCCAACCTCTTATATTGTACTTATAATCTACCGTTTGCAATGGTGTTGTAGCTACAGAATTTCCTACCTTTTTAGACGTTAATTGATTGATTTCGTTATACGAATTCTGTACAATATATTCTTTCGCTCCACTGTTTATTTGATGCGTTTGAGATTTTAATAACTCATTTGGATAATACACAAATTCATCCGTTAATGTTAATTCTGTACTTGCTGCTAATTGTTTGTGTTTTGTGATTGTTTTAAGTGGTTTTCCTCTAAAATCTAAACTTGAGGCTGTATTGGTATAACCACCTAAATAGTTTGTAGAAGCGGTTGCGACAGGACGAATATATTTTGCATCGTAATAGGTATAATTTTTAGCCCATGTTGTAGTGCCTAAAACATTAGTAAAGCTTGCTACAGCCAATCCTTTTGTTTTGGTATCTGTTACTCCTATGACACTTTGTCCATCTATAGAAGAAGGAGTTATACCTAAATTTGTATACTCATCGTAATAATTAATCGTTGTTATCTTTGTAAAAGATGTTGGATAGGCAACATTGGTATATAATCCATTTGTGATTCCATTATTCGCTAATCCTCCAGATGTTCCTCTTGTTTCATGATAAACTGTTGCTGTATTATAAGCTGACTGTAGCGTAGCCCTAGCTGATGTGGGTAAAGTTCCTGTGTAAACAATTCGATTAAATTTATCATATTTTGTGAATATCCACTCATTTTGACTATCTCTTGTTGCAACTAATCGATCCAATTTATCATACACCATAAACTCTCTTCCTTTGCCAGGAAGTTGTTTTTCAACTAAACGATTTTTATCATCGTATTGGTATTGATAACCTAATTCAGCCAAATTAGCTGTATAATTAGCTAATACTGTTGTTCCTACTTCTACTAATTTTGGTGGTATTACATAGGTCAGATTTCCATAAATATCATACACATAATAGGTATCATGATTTCCTGATGAATTTGTAGTTCCAGTTATTGTAGGTATATTAATTCGTTTTAAAATAATTTTCCCTTCCTTGTCTTTAAACTCTTGGATAGGTTGACCATTTTCATCTGTTGTAATGGTTTTATATAAAGTTCCTGCTGTATAATTTCCACTTAAAGTTAGAGTTGGGACAAATGCAGCAGATAAAGTCACTCCAAACTTTTGTACTTTATCCGCATCAGTATTAGTTGCATAATCAAATTTAATTTCATTCGCTCCTTTTTTCCAAGAATTCCCAGGTGCTGCTTGCGCTAGTACTCTATTTAAAGGTGAATTTTCAAATGTTTTCTCAGAAAAAGGCGTGGTATCTCCAGTTAAAGTGGAATAAAATGTATTACCATTAGTTGCAGCGCTTACAATTGTATTGGTGGCAGCTGTAATTGGAAAGGGTAAATTTTCTTTGGCTTGACGACCAAATCCATCATATTCTATTTGTGTGACAATTGTTTTTCCTGTTGGCGAGCCTGCTACTTGCAAAGCTTGTTTTTCGCGTCCTAATCCATCAAAATAAACCACTGTTTCTTTTTTTGTGACACAAGTGGCATCTAAACATTCTTGTGTTTTGATAAAATTTTCTGTGGTTGTTTGGGCTTGAATACAAGTACTTCCTAATGCTAAAAAAGTACTATAAATTAGTTTTTCATAAAAGTGTTTCATAGATCTAGCATTAAGGTTTATAGTTGTATTGGAAGGTTTTAAGCGTTTCTCCTTTATCATTTACGATAGATTGTAAACGATTTGAAGCATCATAATTATACTTTTCAGCTACTCCATTTGGTTGTATAATTTGAGTCACTCCAACTAATGGTTTATACAAATACCCTGTTACCATAGCATCCTTATGGGTATTACGTAAAGTTGTAATCGCAGCCAACAAGTCGGCATCTGTTGTTTTGGTATTTAACGTTGTGATCGTTGCAGCATTAATTTGAGATAAAGCAACGCCTTCTAATTTAGCAATTGGATATTGTCCTCCATATCCCCAAATAATCGAAACTGGAAGTCCATTTTCTAAGGTATATTGTGTTAGATTACCTTGGTTGTCATAACTGTTGTAGGTAATTTTACGGTCTACAGCTGTTGTTGTAGCTCCTTTTTTAGCGTAAACAAATTCTGGTAAAATTAGATTACCGTTTGTTGTAGGGAAATATTTATACAAAGTTCGTTGTTCAGATAAAACAGTAGACCCATTTTTAGATTTTGTAATAACAGGTGTAGCAATCATATTACGATTCACCATTTCTTGCATTATCGGACTTTGTTCGTAACCACTTATCAAATCTGAAGGGTATTGGTATTCAGCAGTTAGTGTTTCACCTTTGCTGTTGGTTGTAGATTGTTTTGTTAATTGTAAATGATTTGGACTATCATAATTATAATTTGTTTCTGTTGTAACCGTACCACTTGATAGGTATTCTTTGGTGGTTTGTTTTGTTAATTTAGAACTAAAGACATAATTATAATAATGACTTACTGCATTTCCACCTTGAACTCCACAAAATAAAGAGAAACATCCATCTTGTGTATTATAATATTTACCAGTATTATATTCAGGTCTTAAACGTTCTTTAGTAACAGGATATATTCCTGGTTCTATATTGTAATTATTAAATTTAGTTGAACTCTTAATTTCGTATTCATTATTAGATTCTTTAATTAATGATTGGTTTGAATTATAAGTTTTAGATTTTATTAATTGATTGGCATTCCATTGGTTATTAGATGAATTTCTATTATATATTGGGTGTTGATTTAAAGACTGACTATCATCGGTAATACCCGATATATTATAATCTTCCTCAATAAAGCCATTATTTTCAATATTTTTTGTAATATATTTATACTTAATACGATCTATCGTAGAATTAAAAATATCAGAAAAATTATCAGTACTATATAATCGATTATAACAATTAAAATGTTCTGCTGAACTATTACCACTGATAGCAAATACAGCAGAAGGGGTACATTTCCAAGGGTTGTATATAAAATCGTGGACTAAACTTGTTTTTAAATTGTTTAAATTTTGTATGTTATTATAGTATATAGTTTTACTATTCTCTAAAGTATTTCCATTATAATCTTTGATAGATTTAATTCTTGCTCCACTGTAATTTACATTCTCTTCAACTTGATTAACAGTTTTATTGTATTTTAAAGTTAAATTAGCAGATACATTGTTAACTATAGAATTTGTACTAAGAGTAATTCTATATTTTGAGTTATTTGTAGTTGTTATAGGGGAAATAATATTTTCTCCATTCATCTCAAATCCATTATTAGTTTTTAGAAAACGATCATATCGTCCATTAAATGTTAAAATAGTTTGGCTTGTAGTTAAATTTTCTATAGTTAAACTATATGTATCATGAAAATCGTTTACGTTTACACCATCACATCTATTCACATTCATTGATGAGTCAAATGAAATATCTTGACCATTACTAATAAATTCAAAAACTTGTGTATCACTTTGACTACTGTAAGGTTCACAATTCCTTTTAACTACATATAGATTGTTTGTTAAAAAAACATCTTTGTTAACTAATTCAGTAGTTGTATTGTTTTCATAAGTTAGTTCAGTATAACCTTTTGTAGGATAAATAATTTTAGTTAATACTCCGTATTTTGATTTATAAAGGTCAACGTTTCTATTAGCTATTTTATCTCCAAATACAGAAATAAATTTTGTCATTGATGCATCCTCATTATAATGAAAGTTTGATAAATAAGAATATGTATTTGAATTTGAATAACCATATAAATCTATATTAGAGGAAAGACGATCAGATAAAGAATTAATATTATCATATTCAAATGAAAATTTAGAATCATTGATTGATAGATTATTTAAAAATAATCTTTTTTTATATTCATTAACATCTGAAGTATTTGGACCTGAATAGACATAATTAAATAAAATAGGTATTGAAGTATTATTTTTAGATATATTAATACTATTTAATTTATATCCTGTAGTGTAGTCTAATCTATTATCGTAATTAAAAGAAACATTAATGTTTTTAGAACTAATATTTTTTAAATATTTAGCATTATTTGATTCAAAATAAGAAGTACATTTTTCAGATTTTTGACTTATTATTTCACCTGGCAAATTATTATTTCCATATGTTATTGAATAGCTCTCTGAATAATTTAAAGGGTATGATTTGTATAAATTATCATATATAAAATCAATATTATTATTTTTAGAGTCTTTTATTTGCTTTAAATACCAAGTAGAATTTGGTTCTCTAGAATAGCTTTTGGAACAATTTGTTGTGATTTTTGTAGTTTCAACAAAAGCTTCTTCACCTCCAAATTCATAACTAATACCATCCGGTGTAATAAAAGTAAATTTCAGATAATATTTATGAGTAGTAGGGTTTTGTATTTTAATAAATGAAGCTTTTATATCAGGATTTTCATTAATATAAATTACACCATTATCAATATAAAATGTACCACTGTATCCATTAAAATTAAAATTAAAAACATCTTGTTGAGAATCAATTAAATTAGGTTCTCCTTCCAATCCATTAGCAGAATATATCTTTCGATATATGTCGTAATAATTATTTAAGTATTCATTATCATTAGCGTCCTAAACGTTAAAAGAAAGCGTAAAAAAAGCGCGTAAATTTCGGATCTCAAATTATCTTTGAGTT
>NZ_JACAGG010000003.1:126260-198835 GCF_030324375.1 Empedobacter sp. R132-2 | reverse complement strand
TGTAAAGGCAGTGATGTCATAGTCGAGTAGTACTAATTACCCATAGACTTTTTCTAAAAAAGTAGAACGAATCAAAGATAATGATAGTAATATCAAAAATAAAAAAGATTAAATACTAAGATTGATTTAATCGTCATAGAGAAGGTTAGTTAATCTTATTTGGATTAAGAAAGTAATACCAGATTGTATAGTAATAATGTCAAGATATAATAGGAACTAAGACCTATACAAAAATATTAGGGTGACTATAGCTGCAGGGCTCACCTCTTCCCATTCCGAACAGAGAAGTTAAGCCTGCCTGCGCCGATGGTACTGTTACTTACGGGAGAGTAGGTCGTCGCCAGTTTTTATTAAAAGCCTCAAGATTTATTTCTTGAGGCTTTTTTTGTGGTTATACGTCGCGCTTTAGCTGAACGCTGTAAGCTTTACGCATCTCCAGACTATGTTTTATAAAAAAAGAAGCTTGCTTTCATCCAACAAGAGGCTTCTAATTAGTCAACAAGAAGCTTCTTCTTGATAAAAAGGAAGCTTCCTTTTTACAACTAACTCAGAACTTACAACTCATAACTCGATAACACTCCTTTGTAGATTTTTATTGTCAGTCTTAAATCTTATGTCTTATAACTTATTACTCAAAACTCAGAACTTAAAACCCGCGTTAGGGATAGCAGTGGAAATCCTTTTGTAGGAATTGGTTTTTCTGTAATCACTTCTAATCTTCTTATACAAAAGATTGCAACGGATACCCCGACCGAGTGATTTACATTAGCTGTGTTTGTATTATTTTGGTTATTCTATGAATGATATAAAGGAAGGCAAAGAGCGAGGGAACGCCCAAATTTATTATCTTTACTTAAAACCTATATATTATGGAAGAAAATCAGTATGATAATCAATTGTTACCAAAGGAAAGTTGGTTTAAACGTAACTGGAAATGGGTTGTGCCAGTTGGCTGTTTGTCGTTTGTGATTTTATTTTTTGGATTGTTAATTGGTGGTGCTTTTTGGGGTTTTAGTAAGATAACTTCGGATAGCGATGTAACGAAACATGCAATTAATATTATTAATCAAAATCCTGAAGTTCAGCAGAAATTGGGTACGGATGTTAAAACGAACGGAGTTTTTACTGGAAATATTTCGATTACAAATGATACTGGTGAAGCTAACATTTCTGTACCTATAAAAGGAACAAAAGGTTCTGGAACTGCAATTATTGTTGGAGAAAAAGAATTTGATAAATGGAATTATGAAAAGATTGCGGTTCAGGTTGATGAAAATGGAGAAGTGATCGAAATAATTAAGTAAAAGAAGAAGCTAACGAATGAGTTAGCTTTTTTTGTTTAGCTATTATTGATAAAGATTTAATTGTTTATTCAAAATAATAATTTTACTTTTGATTAACATTTGGTGCGAATTTAACCGTTCGGTAACAGGGAATCAGGTGAAAATCCTGAACAGACCCGCTGCTGTAAGCTCTATATTTTTTAGATACATTATATCCACTGTTTTTAATGGGAAGGATTTCTAAAAAAGGAGTAAGTCAGAAGACCTACCAAAATGATAAATGTTGAATGCTTTCGGGGACTAAAGCGTGAAGTTCAAATTTTGGATAGGTTCGTCCTTTCAATACTTCTTCATACACTCTCGTTAGCAACAATTGATTATTGCTAAATGAGAAATCTGAAAACTATAATTATTTGTTGCAGCTTGATTTTGCTTTCATGTCGCATAGCCTCTGCGCAAATTATTCATGATAGTATTTTAGAGCTTCAACAAGTTAATATTTTAAAAAATAATGTAAAAGCCATTGTTCCTGTTCAGGAATTGAAAGGAGAGGAACTAGAGGCTTTAAATAGCCATTCTGTGGCAGATGCTGTTCGTTTTTTTGCAGGAGTGCAAATTAAAGATTACGGTGGAGTTGGAGGTTTAAAAACTATTGATGTTCGTGGGATGGGATCTCAACATGTTGCAGTTTTTTATGATGGAATTCAACTTGGAAATGCGCAGAATGGAATTGTCGATTTAGGGAAATTTTCTTTAGACGATATGGAAATGATTTCTTTATATAATGGTCAAAAAAGTAATATTTTTCAATCAGCGAAAGACTATGCTTCTGCTTCTGCAATTTACCTTCAAACCAAGAAACCTGTTTTCATTGGTGATAAAAAAACAAATGCTATACTTCGTTATAAGTTAGGTTCGATTCAATTAATCAATCCTGCTATTCGTATTGAACAAAAAATTACGGATAGATTATCAGCTGTTTTGAGTGCTGAATATGTTAAAACTAATGGTGTATATAAATTCCGTTATCAACGCAAAAATTTGGATGGAACAACTGCATACGATACAGTTTTGAAACGTAGAGATGGACAAGTTGATGCAAAACGTTTAGAATTAGGATTGATCGGAAAAGGAAATCAATCGAATTGGAATGTAAAAGGATATTTGTATGATTCGGATCGTGGAATTCCTGCTGCAATTGTGCGTGGTCGATTTGATGGACGTGGACAAACTTTGGTTGATAGAAATTATTTTGTTCAAGGTAAATATGAGAAACGATTCAGAAATTTTCAATCGAAGATAAACGCAAAGTTTGCTTACGATTTCACCCATTATACAGATACAGTTTCGACAGTAAAAATAGAAAATAAGTACACACAACGCGAGTTTTATGTGTCTTGGGCGAATCTTTATTCGATTACAGATAATTGGGATGTGAATGTTGCAACAGATTATCAGTTTAATAATATGGGAGCAGATTTAAAGAATTTTTCTTTTCCTACTCGGCATATAAATCTTGTTGCATTTGCGTCAACTTATCGTCTTGGACATTTGAGTTTACAAGGAAGCTTATTAGGAACTTTTGTAAAAGAATCAGTAGAAATGAACACAAGTGCGCCTGATAAAAATATATGGATGCCAACAATTATTGCCAATTATCAACCATTCAAATCTCACGATTTTAATATCAGAGCGTTTTATAAACGTATTTTTAGAATGCCAACGTTCAACGATTTGTACTACACAGACATTGGTTATGCGAATCTTCGACCAGAATATTCTACACAATATAATGTTGGTTTTACTTATTCTAAATCATCTCAAAATTTCTTCAAAAATATTACGATTCAAGCCGATGCTTTTTACAATGAAGTAACTGATAAAATTGTGGCTGCGCCTTCTGGAAGTTTGTTTCGTTTCACTATGCTCAATTTGGATGAAGTCAGAATAAAAGGGTTGGATGTTAAAATTCGATCAACATTTCAATTAGGAGAAATAGAGGTTTCGCCAATGCTTAACTACGGTTTTTTGCAAGCGTTAGATTATTCGAATCCTAAAAAAAGTTACTACAAAAATCAAATTCCATATACACCAAAACATAGTGGCTCTTTTGTTTTAGCGGCTTCTTATAAAACATGGAATTTTAATTACAGTTTTATTTATGTGGGAGAACGTTACAATGTTCATCAAGATAATATTAAAATAAATCGTCTTAATCCTTGGTTTACAAATGATTTAGGAATACATAAAGAGTTTAGGTTGAATCAAAGTCTATTCAAAGTTTCTTTTGAATTAAATAATATTTTGAATCAACAATATGATGTGGTTTTAAATTATCCAATGCCAGGAAGACAATTCAAGCTAATATTAAGCGCAAACTTATGAGAAATTTCAAACAATTATTCGTCTGTTTTTTAACAGCAATTACTTTTTATGCTTGTCAGCAAGATACTTATTTGATCGAGAAAGAGGAAGAAGGTGTAACTGATCCCGAAAAAACAGATGTCGTTGGTTTTTATTTGCTAAACGAAGGAAATATGGGAAGCAATATGGCTACGGTAGATTATATGGACTTTACAACAGGAACTTATAATCGAAACATATATGCAACCGTAAATCCTACTATGGTAAAGGAATTGGGTGATGTTGGGAATGATATAAAAATTTATGGAAATAAATTATATGCGGTAATCAATGTATCAAACTTTATCGAAGTAATGGATGCAAGAACAGCCAAACATTTGGGAACAATTCCTTTGGAAAATGGTCGTTACATCACGTTTGCAAATGGTAAAGCGTATGCATCTTCGTATGCTGGTCCTGTTACAATCGATCCGAAAGCACCTTTAGGAAAAGTAGTCGAAATTGATACGATTAATTTATCTGTTACGCGACAAGTGACGGTAGGTTATCAGCCAGAAGAATTAGAAGTTGTTGGGAATAATCTGTATGTAGCAAATTCAGGTGGTTATCGAGTTCCTGAGTATGATAAAACAGTTTCTGTGATTGATTTATCAACATTTAAAGAAACCAAAAAAATTGATGTTGAAGTAAATCTTAATCGTTTAAAAAAAGATGCAGATGGCGATTTATATGTGACTTCTCGTGGCGATTATTACAACGTTCCATCAAATTTATATGTGTTAGATAGTAAAACGCATCAAATCAAAAAGAAATTTGATATTCCTGTTTCTAACTTTACGATTGCTGATGATAAGCTCTATTATTATTCAAACGAATTTAGTTACACAACTTTCGAATACACAAAAACTTATGGTGTAATTGATACCAAAACAGAACAAGTTATTAACAAAACATTGGTCAATGATCCTGTTATTAATGAAATTGAAACGCCTTACGGAATTGCTATTAATCCTCAAACCAAAGATCTTTTTCTAACCGATGTCGGAAATTATGTTTCGATGGGTTACATCTATTGTTTTGATAAAAATGGTGCTTTTAAATGGAAAACTGCTGCCGGAAATATTCCTGCTCATTTTGCTTTTGTCTATAAATAAAATTTACATATGAAATATTCTAAAATCTTACTAACCGCACTAAGTTTTGCTTTAATACAAAGCTGTAGTGATGATGAAAACATTATCGAGACAAATCCTGATAATGCTACTTTACAAGCATCTTATGATGCAGCACGTTTAAAAATTGTTTCAATTGAACCAACTGTTTCTGGTTTCGAAAATGCAACATATACATGGAAACTTGGCAATGAAATTATAGGAAATGAGAAAACTTTAGGTTTCGTTTCTGATAAAGTTGGTGCTTATGATTTGATGTTAGAAATAAAATCTGGTACATCAACAAAAACAGTAAAAACTAAAGTTAATGTAACGCAAGAAACAGCAACTTATAGCAAATACATTTCTCAAGTCTTCGATTATTTACCAGCTGTAGGTCAGTTTACCAATAAATTACCTGCATATGTTGATGGCGATACACAAACAGAAATGACAGCTAAAGCAGGAAAAGCTTTAGTTGGAGAAAAATCTACAATGATTACACTTGGTGGTTACGGAGGTTATGTGGTATTTGGTTTTGACCATACAATTTTGAATCAGAAAGATAAACGTGATTTTAAAGTTTTAGGAAATGGATTTGCAGGATCTTCTGAGCCAGGAATTATTATGGTTGCTTACGATAAAAACAAAAATGGTAAACCAGACGAAGACGAATGGTACGAAATTGCAGGAAGCGAATACACAAATCCAACTACAATAAAAAATTATACAATTACATATCACAAACCAACAGTTGAAGATTCTAATGCGACTCCTGAATATATAAAATGGGAAGATAACCAAGGAAAATCTGGTTTTAAAGCGAAAAATACGTTTCATAAACAACCATATTATCCAATTTGGTTTGGGCAGAATCAGTTAAAATTCTCAGGTACACTTTTGGAAAGCAATTATACAGAGAAAAATGGTATTTGGACTGGTAAACAATTGGCTTATGGTTATGTAGATAATGCACCAAATAATAGCGAAGATTCAAACATTGATATCGATTGGGCTGTTGATAAAAATGGTAATCCAGTTAAGTTAATGGGAATCGATTTTATCAAAGTTTACACAGCAACAAATCAAGAAGCAGGTTGGTTAGGCGAAATCTCAACAGAAGTTGCAGGAGCTTATGATTTGCATTTATAATATAACAAAACTAAATAAAATGAATTTTAATTTTACAAAGAAACTATTCTTTAATTTCTTATTTGCTACATCATCAATCTTTTTATTGACTTCTTGTAATAATGATGACGACAATACTGAATTAGTAGATCAACAAAAATATGAAACCTTAGATTTATCAAAGTTTGATTTAACAAAAGGAACTACTACAGCCGGAGGAAAAATTTGGGAAGGTACTTATACAGAAGACGCTGAATTAACTTCAGGTATTTTCAAGTTTAAACATACAGCTTGGCCAGAGTATTTAACATGGATGGGATTCACGGTTTCTAATAGTAATGACAATTCTGATCAAATAGATAAAGAAGGCGGTTGGTTAGATAATCAATGGGGTACAATGGCAAAAGGTGGTGCAGATGGACAAGGAACACCATTTTTAGTCTCTTTCGCTGATCACAAACCATCTGAGAAAGTTTTGAAATATGGAGAAGAAGTTAAGATTGACAGATTTTCGAGTGTAGTAGAAATTACTGATACAGCTAATAAATACAAAGCAAAAAATGTAAAATTAGCAATAAGCCCTTGGTCTTATTATGGGATTCTGAATGGTGATGCATATGCAAGAAAGTTTGTAAAAGGAGATTATTTCGCGATTCATATTTATGGTGTTTCAGCAAATAAACAATTGACTACAGAAAAACCTGTAACTCATTATTTTGTTGATTTTAGAAATGGAATAAATAATATTTCAACAAATTGGCAAGATGTGGATCTTTCTGCTTTAGGAGAAGTTAAATATTTAATGTTCTTTTTAGAAACTACAGATGTAGGAGATTGGGGAGCAAACACAGCATTATACTTTACAATGGATAAACTAAAAGTAGAAAAAATTCAATAATCTAACATTCTAAATATTTTTATCCGAGGCTGTCATTTTTGGATGATGGTTTCGGATTTCTAAAAAAACAATACATGAAGAAATTTTTACTTTCGATTTTTACAATAGCTGCAATTCAAACAAGTTTTGCACAAACAAAAGAATACACAAACGGCGTTTTTATTGTGAATGAAGATTGATTTGGTAAAGCAAATGGATCAATTAATTTTATTAATGCAAATGATTCGGTTGATTATAATGTTTATAAAACAGTTAATCCTGGTGAAGAATTTGGTGTAACTTCTCAATATGGAACAATATATGGCGATAATTTTTAAATTGTTTCGAAACAAGGAAATCGTTTAGTTGTTGCAGATTCGAAAACATTACAGAAAAAAGCAAGTTTCGAAACAATTGGTGCTGATGGTAGAAGTTTTCTTGGGATTAATAGTAAAAAAGGTTATATAGGATCTGCAAAAGGAATTTATCTTTTTGATATTGAGAATTTAAAAATTGGTTCTCTGATTGATGGAACTTCTAAAGTTGGTCAAGTAGGAAATATGATTCGTACATCTAAATTTGTTTTTGCTGTTTCAAGTACTGGAGGAATTTTAGTTATCGACCCAAAAACACATCAAATAAAACAAACGATTGCTGGAAGTTTTATTTCAGTTGTGCAATCTAAAGATGGAAATGTATGGGGAGCTTTATCTAAAAAATTAGTCAAAATAAATCCTACGACTTTAGAAACTACAGAAATTGCTATTCCTACGAAAACAGTTCCAACTCCTTCTGCTTGGAATGCTGGTACTTTTTGTTCTTCAACACAAGATAATAGTATTTATTTTCTATCAGGAATCAATGTTGTGAAATACGATGTAACAAATAATAAATTTGAAGAAACTTTTATAGAAATTCCTGGTCAAGATACGACACCAAAGGAAACATATTATGGAGCAGGTTTAAGGATTGATCCATTGACAAACGAACTAGTATTAACTACTATTGGTTCAGGTTGGGGAACTAATTCGCAAATTAATTTTGTTCATAGATTTTCTGATAACGGAAGTCTTAAAAAATCTGTGAAATTAAGTGAGTATTATTGGTTTCCTTCAATGCCTGTTTTTCCAGATAATGCAGCACCAATTATCAATGATTTAGAGACGACTTATCATATCAATACAGCAACAACAATTGATTTGAAAGATAAAGTTTCTGATTTAGATAATTTATCAGCAGCAATTGTAAAAGATTTAGAAATCATTGAAAATGATGATGTCGCTGAAATTTCGATTAATGATAAGGAAGAATTAGTCATTAATCCATTAAAAAATGGAACAGCTAAAATCAAAATTTCTTTCAATTCGAATGGAAAAGTTGTTTCACAAAACATCACAATTTCATCAGCTGTTTTAGGAACAAGTGATTTAGCTAAATCTGTTGTAAATGTTTATCCAAATCCTGTTAATAATGTATTGTTTATTGAAACAAATGAAGCTTCAAAAGCCGAAATTTTCGCTATTACAGGAACTAAAATGACAGAGAAAACACTTCAAAAAGGGAAAAATCAATTAGATGTTTCCTCTTTACCAAAAGGTGTTTACATCATAAAAGTTAACAATTCTACTTTCAAGGTAATCAAAAAGTAGTGTGTTATTTATTTGTGGAAAAAAGGTTGAGCATTGCTCAACCTTTTGTTTTTTTTTTTAAATATTGATTCCGTACGTATTTTTTATTTCAGCCATCACAAAAGAGCTGTGCGTACTCCCGATGCTTTCTAAAGCGCCCAATTTATTGAAAACAAAATCTTGATATTGCTTCATATCCAAAACTTGTACTTTTAAGATAAAATCATATTCGCCCGAAATATTATAACATTCCACCACTTCATCAATCAACAAAATATCTTCCACAAGTTTATTCCCAATCGTGCGATCATGTTGTTTTAGCTTAATGCTGCAAAAAACCATAAAGCCTTTGTTCAGCTTTTCTGCATCCAAAACCGCTCTATAATTTTTGATATAACCTTGTTGTTCCAACCTTTTTATACGTTCAAAAACGGGTGAAGGAGATAAATTAACTAAAGCAGCAATTGCTTTTACTGTCAATTTCGAATCTTTTTGTAGAATTCTTAATAATTCTAAATCGGTTTGATCTAATGTTTCCATCCAAATAATATTCTTTTCAACACGATATTTTATCGTTGTTTAAGTGTTTTGTTTTGTAAAAATATTAATAATAAGTTGTATAATCTTATTTTTTCAAGTTTTACAATCGTTTATTTTGTCTTGTTACATTTGTAAAGAAATAAACAACAAATTATTGGGGAATCGTGTGAGAATCACGAGCTGTCGCGCAACTGTAAGTAATGCAAATTACAAGTCAGATTACCAATAGAAACAAAAGATGATACTTTCGCGATTTGAAGTCAGTCTGTCACAATAGGTTTACTATTTATCAACTCGCGTTTGTGTTTTTGAACATTAAAAAACAATCAAAATGCAAACACAAATTTTAGGTTATCCAAGAATTGGCGCTAACCGTGAACTAAAAAAAGCCTGCGAAAACTATTGGGCAGGTAAAATTGAACTACAAGCTTTATTGCAAACAAGCCGTACAATTACCAAACAAAATTGGGTATTGCAACAAGCTGCCGGAATTGATTTAATTCCGTGTAATGACTTTTCTTTTTATGATCAAGTTTTAGATTCTACGTTATCAGTTGGTGCAATTCCAGCGCGTTTCAATACGGTTGCGTTAAATAAAAAGAACACAGAATTAGACTTGTATTTTGCGATGGCAAGAGGTTATCAAAAAGATAATTTAGATATTACAGCGATGGAAATGACAAAATGGTTTGATACCAACTATCATTATATCGTTCCGGAATTTGTAAAAAATCAAGAATTTAAATATTTCTCAAACTCAATTGTAAACGAATTTATCGCTGCAAAAAAAGAAGGTTTTAATCCAAAAACTGTTTTAATTGGACCGATTACGTATTTATTATTAGGAAAAGAAAAAGAAGAGGGATTTGATCGAATTGATTTAATTCAGAATTTATTGCCAGTTTACTTTGAAATTATTCATGATTTAATCAATCATGGAGCAAATACAATTCAGTTCGACGAACCTTTTTTAGCTTTAGATTTAGACGAAAAATCGAAAACAGCTTATCAAGAAGTTTACAAAAAAATAAGAAAAGAATTTCCTCAACTTACAATTCAGGTCGCAACTTATTTTGATGGATTGAAAGATAATACAGCTTTAGCAATCAATTTACCAATTGATATTTTGCATCTTGATTTGGTTCGTGACGAAAATCAAATCGATGAAATATTGAATCTAATTCCTTCTCAATTAAAACTTTCTTTAGGTTTAGTTGATGGTCGAAATATTTGGAAAAATGATTTTCAAAAATCGCTTTCAACCATAGAAAAAGTTGTGAACAAAATTGGAGAAAAACGTGTTATTATTTCAACATCTTGTTCATTATTACATTCGCCTTGTGATTTAGATTTAGAAACAAACGAAAAAAATCTTCCGACAACAATCAAAGATTGGTTTGCATTTGCGAAGCAAAAATTAGAAGAAGTTGCTTTCTTAAAAAATTATTTTTCAAACCCGAATGACGAAAAATTGATTCAACAATATGAAGCGAATCAATTCTCTATTAATAATAGAAAAAATTCTCAATTAATTCATCAAACTCAAGTTAAAGAACGAGTAAATGCAATAAAAGATGAAGATTATAATCGTACAAATAGTTTTGGACAACGAAAAATTGTGCAACAAAATGTATTGAATCTTCCGCCTTTCCCAACGACAACAATCGGATCTTTTCCACAAACACAAGAGGTGAGAAGTTGGCGTGCGAAATATAAAAAAGGAGAATTATCTGCCGAAGAATATGATACTTTATTGAAACAAGAAACCAAGCGTACGATAGAGTGGCAAGAGGAAATTGGCATTGATGTTTTGGTGCATGGTGAATATGAGCGCAACGATATGGTGGAATATTTTGGTGAAAAATTAGCCGGATTTGTCTTCTCTAAAAATGGTTGGGTTCAGAGTTATGGAACGCGTTGTGTAAAACCGCCTATTATTTTTGGTGATGTTTATCGCCCAGTTCCAATGACGGTTTATTGGTCGAAATATGCGCAATCTATCACAGAACAAAAAGTAAAAGGAATGTTGACTGGTCCAGTTACGATTTTGCAATGGTCTTTTGTTCGCGATGATCAACCAAGATCTACGACGTGTAAACAAATTGCATTGGCGATTCGTGATGAAGTTTCAGATTTAGAAAAAGCTGGAATTAAAATTATTCAGATTGATGAACCTGCAATTCGAGAAGGTTTACCATTGAGAAAAGATGAATGGCAAAATTATTTGAAATGGACGGTTGATTCGTTCAAATTAGCTTCAAGTAATGTTGATGATTCTACTCAAATTCATACGCATATGTGTTATTCAGAATTCAACGATATTATTCAAAATATTGCTGATTTAGATGCGGATGTTATTACAATTGAATGTTCGAGAAGCCAAATGGAATTATTAAATGCTTTTTCAGATTTCAATTATCCAAATGATATCGGACCTGGAGTTTATGATATTCATTCGCCTCGAGTTCCGTCGAAAGAAGAAATGGTTGATTTGATAGAGAAAGCGGCAAAAGTTATTCCGGCAGATCAATTATGGGTGAATCCTGATTGTGGACTAAAAACGCGTCATTGGGAAGAAACCGAAAAAGCTTTGATTGAAATGGTTGCGGCGACAAAAGAATTAAGAAAAATATATACGCCAAAAGCGATTTAAGCTTAACATCCTACTTTTATGACTTAAGTAGTGTAGTGTTATTTATTTGTGAAGAAAGGTTGAGCAACGCTCAACCTTTTGTGTTTTAATAATAATTTATCGTTCGTTTTACAACATATTTCAATTCTCCATTAGTTGAAATAGAGGCTTTTATCCAATTATTTTTCGAATCATATTCATACGAAACTTGATAAGAAGTTAAAACTACTTGTCCATTTCGGAAGGATTGTTTTTTAAAGTTGACAATTTCATTTTTCGAATCGAAATCAGCTTGATAGGCTAACGTTTTATTGGCGTGAAATGATTGTAATTTAGAAATATTTCCATTCTCAAAAAACATTATTTTGCTCGAATTTCCAGCAATTTCTTCCTGAAAAATAGGCGTTTCTTTATCATAAATATAATACGATTTTCGTCCTTTTTTTCCATCAAAAGAAGTTATTTCATCCAAAACCAATAAACCATTTTTGTTATACGTCAAATTATTTTCACTAATCGTAGAACCTTCCACTTTTGTTGTGATTTTATCCAACTTATTCGAATAATTAAAAATCGTTTCATAATTAGATTTTGACGATTTCCCTTCGATTTTTTCTGTCAAGTTTATCAACTGATTTTTATTGTCATAAACGAAGTTTTTGTCCGAAGCAACTCGTTTTGGATCTTCACCATTGTTAATAACTGTATTCGTTTGTTTATCAATTAAATTTGAGTTATTGTAGTCGTAATTAACATAGTTATAAACAGCTAATTTTCCTTGATAATCCAAATAATTTGTTCGTTTTGTTAACAAACCTTTTGAATTAAATTCTAATGAAATTTGATTGTAAAATTCATTTTCTAAAAAAGGTAAAGTTGTGGTGTTTCCTTTTGCATTTGTTGCGTTTGAAGTCACTTTTTCAACCTTTCCTTTTAGATTAAAGTCAGCTAAAGTTGTTTTAACTTCATAATCATTCGTTGAAATTTTTTGTGCAAAATTAACTTGTGAGACAGCCAAACAAATTGTCGTTAAAATTATTTTTTTCATGTTTTGTTTAAAATTGATAACCGATTTTAAAGTTAAGATTTAAATTGAAATCTGTAGAAGAACCTTCTTTTTTATAATGATTTTCTAAACCGCTCATAAAATAATCAAAAATTCGAGTATCAACACTTTCTAAATTTGTAATATTCGAATATTTTACATTTCTATTTTTTACACCTAAACCAACTTTTGGCATTAGTATAAGACCTTTGTGCAACTGTATAAAAACATTATAATTAAGATTTATTCCATATTTTTCTCGCTTGTAATCGGCAGTATCATAAGAATATAAATAAGAAAAATTTTGATCATCTTTTCGATAAAATTCTCCATTTTCAAGATGATCAGTGTGATGAATATAGAAAAATTCAGAAGAAATAAGATGTTTTACTCGTTTGTTTTCGCTTAGATTGATAAAAAATTCTGGTCGAATCTCAAAAAGTTGATAATCTTCGTTGATTTTATATTTTGGTTTGTGACTAAGAGGAATGCTATGATAACTTCCGTAGCCGATTTCAGAGCCAATCCAATAACGTTCGTTGAGTTTATAAATGTATCCAAACGTCCATCTTGGAGGTGATAATGCTGCTGAAAGAACGCTAAAAGTGATGACATTTTTGCGCTCATCGCTTGATTTTTCTTGTGCTGAAATGAATTGTCCAAAACCAATAACGAACAAAAAAAGTAAAAAATTCTTTTTCATATAAATAGTATTTAAAAGAAAGAGAATCAATTGCTTAAAAGGTTGCGTGAACCAAGATTATTTTGAAGTTAATTATTTCTTCAATTCATACCAAAAGCAATCCAAATCCCACATGTCAAGATGAAAAGTTTCAGTGACTTCAAATCCCATTTTTTCTAACACATTTCGAGAAGCTTTATTATCAACATGCGTTATTGCGTTTAGTTTAATATGTGACATATTTTTTCTGTAAAAGTCCATGCAAGCTTCGGCAGCTTCAGTTGCATAACCTTTTCCCCAAGTTTCTTTTCTGTAACGATATCCGATATCAATAAAATCGAATTTATTATTCATCGATTCGCTTTCTATAATATATTTAAAACCAGTCCAACCAATCATTTTACCTGTTTCTTTTTCAACAACAGCAAGACGACCATGTCCAAGTTCTTCATATTGTTTTTGGATATCTTCAATAATTTCTTTTGTTTCTTCAATGGTTTGAATAGGTTCTGCTTTTAGAAATTCATGAACTTCTGGTTGTGAATCCATTTCAAAAAAATCTTGTAAATCATCAATCGTAATAGGTCTGATGATTAACCGTTCTGTTTCGAGTGTTGGTAAATATTTCATTGAGTTATAGTTTTGATTAAAGATAGTATAAAATATAAAATCCTCGCAATTGCGAGGATTTTATCTATATTCTCAATACTAAAATCTAGTATCTAAAATCTTTTTTTATCCAACGATATTAATGATTTTTCCAGGAACAATAATAATGTTTTTCGGAGTACGATCACCCAATTGTTTGATTGTACGTTCGTCGTTCATTACAATTTCTTGAATTTCTTCTTTCGATAACGACAAAGGTAATTCTAACAAAAATTTCATTTTACCATTGAATGAAACTGGATATTCTTTAGCATCTGCAATCAACCATTTTTCTTCGAAAACAGGGAAATCTGCATGTGCAATTGACGTTTCATGTCCTAATTTTGACCACAATTCTTCTGCAATATGCGGTGCATAAGGAGAAATAATAATAGCCAAAGGCTCTAAAATTGCACGTTTAGTTGTTTTTAATTTTCCTAATTCGTTTGCAGCAATCATAAAAGTAGAAACCGATGTATTAAAAGAGAAATTGTTTACATCTTCGTCCACTTTTTTGATGGTTTGATGCAACACTTTCATTTCTTCTTTTGTTGGTTCATCTTCCGAAACAAAAAATGTTTCTTCTGTTCCTGAATGATATAATCTCCAGAATTTTTTCAAGAATGAATAAACTCCAGATAAACCTTGTGTATTCCATGGTTTAGACTGTTCAACAGGACCTAAAAACATTTCGTATAAACGTAAAGAATCTGCTCCATATTGATTACAAATATCATCAGGATTTAAGACATTGTAGTAAGATTTTGACATCTTTTCAACCTCACGTCCTGTGATGTATTTCCCATCTTCTAAGATAAATTCTGCATTAGCAAAATCTTCTCTCCAAGTTTTGAATTTTTCTGTATCTAATTCGTCGCCTCCATCTTTTAACAACTTAACATCAATACGGATTGGTGTTGTTTCATGTTGATCTTTCAAAGATTTAGAAACAAAAGTATTTGTTCCATTAATTCTATATGCATAAGCGGTCATTCCCAAAATCATTCCTTGGTTGATAAGTTTTTTTGCATACTCATCCGTTGGAACTAAACCTTTATCGAATAAGAATTTTTGCCAAAAACGAGAATATAATAAGTGACCAGTAGCATGCTCAGATCCACCCATGTATAAATCTACATTTTGCCAATAATCAACAGCCTCTTTAGATACAAAATCGTTGTCGTTTTTTGCATCCATATAACGTAACCAATACCAAGAAGAACCTGCCCAACCTGGCATTGTATTTAGTTCTATTGGGAAAATAGTTTCGTTATTGATTAAAGTATTATCTACAACTTCGTTTGTTGTTGTATCAAAAGCCCATTTTGTCGCACGTCCTAATGGTGGCTCACCATCTTTTGTTGGCAAATATTCGTCAACTTCTGGTAAAATAATTGGCAATGCTGCTGTTGGAATTGTATAAGGCATTTCGTCTTTGAAGTAAACCGGAACCGGCTCTCCCCAATAACGTTGACGAGAGAAAACTGCTTCGCGTAAACGGAAGTTTGTTTTTCCTTGTCCAAAACCTTTTTCTTCTAAAGCTTCAATTGCTTTTGCAACCGCTTGTTTATAATCTAATCCGTTTAAGAAATCAGAATCTTGTAATTCGAATCCACCTTTTTCTGTAAAAGCAGCTTCAGAAATATCTTTTCCTTTGAAAATATTAATAATTGGTAAATTGAAATGATTTGCAAAAGCAAAATCACGTTCGTCACCAGCTGGAACAGCCATTACAGCACCCGTTCCATAAGAAGCTAATACATAATCACCAATCCAAATCGGAAGTTGTTTTCCTGTGAAAGGATGAATGGCATAAGCGCCTGTAAATTCTCCCGTAATATTTTTAGCATCTGCTAAACGATCTCTTTCCGAACGCTTTGAAGTATAATCGATATAAGCATCAACTTTTGCTTTGTGTTCTGCAGTTGTAATTTGAGAAACCAAAGGATGTTCTGGCGCTAAAGTCACGTAAGAAACACCAAAAACAGTATCAGGACGAGTTGTAAATACTTCAATTTTAGCATCGTCGAAATTCGAAATTTGAAATTCGATACTTGCTCCAGTCGATTTACCAATCCAGTTTTTTTGTGATTCTTTGATCGGATCTGGCCAATCTAATTTATCTAAACCAGTTAATAAACGATCAGCATAAGCCGTGATACGCATCATCCATTGTGTCATTTTTTTGCGCACAACAGGGAATCCTCCACGCTCAGATAATCCGTTAATCACTTCGTCATTCGCTAAAACAGTTCCTAAATCTGGACACCAGTTTACTTCTGCTTCTGCTAAGAAAGTTAAACGATATTTTAATAAAATTGTTTGTTGTTCTTTTTCAGAATAAGCATTCCATTGCTCTGCTGTAAAGATTTCGATATCATCATCTGCCACAGCGTTTACATTCGCATTACCTTCTGATTTGAATGTTTCAATTAATTTAGAAATTGATTCAGCTTTATCAGTTGAATTATCATAATATGAATCAAATAATTGATTGAAAATCCATTGTGTCCATTTATAATATTCAGGTTCCGAAGTTCTGATTTCGCGATCCCAATCATATCCTAAACCAATTTTTTTCATTTGGTTTTCGTATCCAGCAATCACATTTCCTTGTTTATCAACTCCACCTTCGATATTCGTTGTTGTTGTAATCGCAGGATGTTGACCAGTTTGAATCGCATATTGCTCCGCAGGCAAACCAAAAGAATCGTAACCCATTGGGTGTAAAACGTTGAAACCCTTTAATTTTTTGTAACGAGAATAAATATCAGACGCAATGTATCCAAGTGGATGACCTACGTGTAATCCTGCTCCAGAAGGGTAAGGAAACATATCTAATACGTAAAATTTAGGTTTTTCTGATTGATTTTCAGCTTTGAACGTCTTGTCTTCAATCCAAAATTTTTGCCATTTTGGTTCGATTTCATTCGGATTATATTGCATTATTGGAAGTTATATTAAAATTAAATTTATGCAAATTTACATTTTTTATGTATCTTTTGGGTTAGAATAGCGATATTTGTACATTAACAATCAACACCTAAACCAAATCCATGAAAAAAGAATTGATATTATATTATATCGGTATCCTTATTTTTTTTACTATCCTAATATTTTCTGTTCGTCATATTGTAAATACAACACGCATTTTTGTGGGGTACGAAGATGGTTTTAATCCTGTTAATATCAAATGGAATTTTGATGAAAAGGATTCAACACTTCGTGTCAAAGATCCTATTTATGTCAGAAATGATTATTATTTAATTGATTATAAAGACAAAGCATTCTTAAAAAAAGATACAATTCTTTATGCTGAACTTTTTGAGGATTCGTTGGCTGTAAAAGGAAATGTACTGAATTTGAAACCTCCTTATTTCTTGTGGAAAGAGGCTAAAAATGATACATTAAAAGTCTTTAAACACAACGTTACCTTGAAATTTACCAAGAAGCGAGGACAATATTAAGCCTTCTGTAAATAAAACGAAAAAGTAGAACCTTTTCCTATTTTACTTGTTACATAAATTTTTTGTTTATGAGCTTCTAAAATATGTTTTACAATTGCCAAACCAAGTCCAGATCCACCATTGTTACGATTTCGAGATTTATCAATTCGGTAAAAACGTTCGAAAATTCGGTCAATGTCTTCTTGTTTTATCCCAACTCCTTGATCTTTTATTGAGATTTGAATTTTATCATCATATTCTTCAAAATCGATGTCAATTTCTGTATTTGGATTTGAATAATTGATGGCGTTTACAATCAAATTAATCAAAACTTGTTGAATTTTCTGAATATCACCTACAACTTTTATCGGTTGATGAATAGGATAATTTAGAGAAATTTTGATGTTATTTTTTTCAGCTTTAATTTCTAATAAATCAATCACATCTTGTACAAGCGCTGTCAAATTGAAAACCGAAAATTCGATATTGATTCGTCCACGTTCAAGTTCTGCAATCATGTCCAAATCTTTGACCAAATAAATCAATCGATCAACCGATTTATTAATTCGGTTTAAGTATTTATCGCGAATAGATTCGTCTTCAACTCCACCTTCTATCAGCGTTAATAAATAACCTTGTACCGAAAAGAGAGGCGTTTTTAATTCATGTGAAATATTTCCAAGAAAATCTCTTCTGTAATTTTCTCGCTCATGCAAAACATCAATCTCTTTGGATTGATCTTCTGTAATGGTAGAAATTTTTTGAGAAAGTTCTTCAAAATCCATTGTGCTGGATTGAAATTGAGGAATATTTTTCGAGATTTCAGTAAAATCTTTTCTTCGTTGATTTTTTAAAGAAAACCAATAAAATATTGATAATCCAATCAATAAAAGAAGCATTAAACTGATGAAAAATAGTTTTTCTTGGAGAATAAAATCAATATTTCCAAACCATAAAAAAGAGAACAAAACAAATCCTAAAGCCAAGAATAATGTACTGAGAAAGGCAAATAGAAAAATGTTTTGAACTTTGAAAGTTGAAGCCATTACGAGCTTTTAGTCATTTATTTTGTATCCAATTCCTTTGATTGTTGAGAAACGATCGTTCCCAAATTTTTCGCGTAATTTTCGCATATGTACATCAATTGTACGTCCACCAACGACAACTTCATTTCCCCAAACTTTCTCCAAAATTTCTTCACGTTTGAAAACACGTTCTGGATTTGAAGCCAACAAAGCAATCAATTCAAATTCTTTTCGAGGTAACAAAAAGTCTTGTCCTTGGTAATTTACTTTATATGTTTCGCGGTTGATCTCGAAATTATTCAATTTGATAAATTCGTCTTTTGGCGCTTCGTTAGGTTGTTTTAATTTCAATAAAGCATTTAGTTTACTAACTAAAACTTTTGGTTTGATAGGCTTTAAGATATAATCATTTGCACCAGCATCATAGCCAGCTAATTGAGAAAAATCTTCGGCGCGAGCAGAAAGAAAAACGACCAAAGTATCTTGAAAAGAATCTAATTTTCTCAACTCTGCACACATTTCCATTCCGTCCATTTGTGGCATCATTACATCTAATAGAATCAAATCTGGGCGAAAAATTTTGGCTTGTTTCAAACCTTCTAGTCCGTTTTGAGCTGTTTCTACTTCAAAACCTTCTTTTTTTAAGTTGTAACCAATAAATTCTAAGATATCTGGTTCGTCGTCAACTAATAAAATTTTAATGTTCTTCATAATTGTTTGTAATAACTAAATAAAATTAGTCGATGTAAAATTAAGCTTAAATTTTAGGAGAAATTAGGTAAAAACATTTCTTAACATTCATTTAAAGTTACGATAATTTCATAACAATTACCTAACAAAACCTTTACAATTTCTAAAAATGTTTTTCATTGGATTGCAGCAACTTTGCCATCAAACAAACACGAATTATACAATCGCAATGAAACGCAATTTAACTTTACTTTTATTATTAGGTTCGGCAGCACTTTTTGCACAGACTAATATTAAATTAGAAGGAACTTTATTTGATCAAAAAACAAACCAACCACTTTCTGAAAAAACTTTTGTGGTTGAAGGATTAAATATTCAAGCAAAAACAGACGATAAAGGTCACTACGAAATTTCTGTTCCAGATGATACGTATCAATTAGATATTAAAGTAGATGGTTATCAATCTATTTCTCAAAATTTATCAGATTCGAATACATTAAATATGTATTTGAAACCAGAAGATTTAAAAGATACAAAGATTGATTTATCAACTGCTGTTGTAACAGGTAGAAAAGATAAATCTGGAGAAGCTTCTTTACTTAATATACAGAAAAAATCTGTAAAAATGGTGGAGAATATTGGTGCAGCAGAATTGGATCGTAAAGGTGTAAGTGATGCGGCTTCGGCAGTTGCGAAAATGGCTGGTGTAACGAAACAAGAAGGAACAGGAGACGTTTTTGTACGTGGATTGGGAGATCGTTATAATTATACTTCATTGAATGGTTTACCAATTCCGTCAGAAAATCCTAGTAACAAGAATGTTAAATTGGATTTATTTCCAACAGACGTTATTGATTATATTTCGTTGAGCAAAACATTCAATGTAAGAATGATGGCTGATTTTGGAGGAGCAAATATCGATATTGCATCAAAATTATACGAAGGAAATGGTTTATTAGAAATCGGAACAGGATTAAATTTAAATTCTAATGCGATTACAAATAAAAATTTCAATTTGCAAGATGGACCAAATTGGTTTGGTTTCAAAAAAACGAAAATTCCAGCAAATGCAACAACAGGATATCACTTTACAAATAGTTTCAATCCGCAATCTAAATCTGCCGTAGCGGGAGGTTTTAATATAAAAGGAGGAAAAAGTTACAAGTTTGAAAACGGAGCAAAATTCGGATTCTTTGCAACAGCTTCTTTTGATAACTCAGCTCAAAGTATCGAGAAAGGTTTAGCACGTTCTGTTGATGCTCAAGGAAATAATTTGAAAGGTTTCAACGAGTATACAAAAGATAGTTATAATACGAATACAACAGGAATGGTGAATTTGTATTATGATTTTAATCCCAATAATAGATTAAGAGCAAATAGTATTTTTATTAACAATACTTCTCAAAGTTTACAAGAATACAAAGGGTTTATTAGAGATTTAGCGGAAGATAATAATGGATTTATTCGTCGTGGAACTTACGAAAGAAACCAAGTTTTTGTCAATCAATTATTAGGAGACCACAGATTAGATGATAAATCTGAGTTTCATTGGGGCGTTTCTTACAATACGGTGAAACAAGATATGCCAGACCGTTTGCAAAATACCATGCGTTTGGATAAGCAATCTGGACAATATGTGTTAGCTTCTCAAGACGCTTCGTTAAGTAACCGTTATTACCAAAATCTTAATGAGAATGAGATTTCTGCGAACTTGGAATATAACAGAGTTTTTGGTGGAGATTTGAAAGATTATAAAGCTAAAATTTCTATTGGATACCAAGGAAGACATAAAGAAAGAGATTTTGAAGCGAATCAATTTAACTTCAAAATTTTGAGAAGTGGGATTCAAGTTGACCCAAATAATTTAGATGCTTTCTTCAATCAATCAAATTATGGTTCAGGGTTCGAAATCACAACGTTTGATATCAAATCTGACGGAAGCTACAGATCTCAAGTTTACAGTGGACAAAAAGATATACAAGTAGGTTTTGCTGAGGTAGAATATAATTTTACAGATCGATTAACAGCAGTTTTGGGCGTTCGTGCAGAATATCTTAAACAAAGCATCGATTGGTACACAGCTTTATCACAAGGTAAAAACTCATTCGATCAATTCGAATTATTACCAAGTTTGATGTTACGTTATAAATTAACAGATAATCAAAACTTGCGCTTCGCTACATCTAAAACATATACACTTCCTCAATTCAAGGAAACAGCCATGTTTGTTTATGAAGATGTAACAGAAACTTTCCGTGGAAATCCAATGTTGTATCCATCGACAAATTACAATGCGGATATTAAATGGGAATGGTTCCCGAAAAGTGGAGAAGTAATCTCTTTGGGAGGTTTCGGAAAATATATTCAAGATCCAATCAATACAACAACAATTGCTTCATCATCTAATGATATTTCCTATGCAAATACAGGTGATTGGGGATATGCAGTTGGTGCAGAATTAGAAGTTAGAAAAGCAATTTTAGATAATAAAACATCGAATCCAGAACAATTAACAGTTGGGTTTAACGGTGCTTATATGTATTCTAATCAAGAATTAAACAATGAAAAAGTATACAAAGAAACATTGTTTAATGGACAACGAATCAATACCAATTTTACAAATGCAGAAGATGCATTTACGGGAGCTTCTAAGTTTATTACAAATGCAGATTTATCTTATTCTAAGAAATGGGCAAGTGGAGGAAGCGTAATGGCAACTGTGGCTTACAACTATTTCTCTGATCGTATTTATGCGCTTGGAACTGAAACAAGAGGAAATCAAGTAGATAAAGGATTTAGCACATTAGATTTCATTTTACGTTCAAAATTGAATAAAAATATTGGAATCAATTTCTCTGCTAAAAACTTATTAAACCCTACAATAGACCGTGTACAAGAGAATTTGAATGGAGATGTAAAAACATTAAGCTATAAAAAAGGAATGAACTTCGGTTTATCTGTAAACTATCAATTTTAAAAACAAAATAAAACAAACACAATAAAACATTTAATTATGAAAAAATCAATTTCTAGATTATTCTTAGTAGGAGCTATTTCTTCATTAGCTTTAGTAAGCTGTAACAATGATGACGATAACAAAGGTAATGGAAACACAAACCCTTCTGGATTTGTTGCTAACCCAGCTGATTTCAAAGGAGAGTTAAAAAGTGGTGATAAAATTACTTTAGATGCAACTAAAACGTACTATTTAACTGGTAAAATCCAAGTAAATGATGGTGCTGTTTTAACTATCCCTGCAGGAACTAAAATCATTGCAAATGGAGGAACTTCATCTTTTATCGCAGTAGCACAAGGAGGTCAAATTTACTCTAATGGTACAGCAGAAAAACCAGTTGTATTTACATCAGAAAAAGGAACTCCAGGTTCTTGGGGAGGTGTAGTATTATGTGGTAAAGCACCAATTAACAAAGCTAAAACAGCAACTGCAGAGGTTTCTGAATTAACTTATGGTGGTGATGTAGCTACAGATAACTCTGGGTCAATTACATATACTCGTATCGAATTTGCAGGTGCTATTTATAACTCTGAGAAAGAATTTAATGGTCTTTCATTATTCGGTGTTGGTAGCGGAACAAAAATCGAGTACGTACAATTATACGCAGGATCTGATGATGGTGTAGAATTCTTCGGAGGAACTGTAAACACAAAATATATCGTATCTAACGAAAACGAAGATGATCAATTTGACTGGACAGAAGGTTGGGTTGGTATCAACGAATACTGGTACGGAAAAGAAGGTCGTAACAAAGGAAATAGAGGTATCGAAGCAGATAATAACTCAAGCAACCATACTTTAACTCCAATCTCTAATCCTTCAATCAAAAATGCTACTTTAATCGGTTTAGGAGCTACTTATACAGGAGAAGGTGAAAACCAAGCAATGAAATTACGTGTTGGTACAAAAGGTAAATTTGAAAACTTTGTATTAGCTAACTGGGCAAAAGGTATCGATATCGAGCATGATGCTACTTTAGCTTGGATTCCTAACGATTTATTCCTTAAAAATGTACAATTCGTAAATGTAACGACAGAAGCAACAGGTAAAACTTCTGCTGGTTTAGCAGTTGATGTATCTAAAGCATATGCTAAAGCAAATAATAATGGTGCAGGTGCAGGTGTAGATGTACCTACTTGGGCTAAAGGATGGACAAGAGGTCTATAATAATCATTATATAAAGAAAAACTTTTCTTATAAAAAAGTTCTTCGTGTTTGTAAATCGCTTTTTCGGATTCTCCGAGGGAGCGATTTTCTTCTATTATAACTATTTTATTTTAAGTCATTAAAAATAGTTATTTAGAAAAATTCCACATAAAATAAACTATTCGTACATTTGCAAATAATTAGAGTTGATAACAATGGCATTAACAGAACAACAATTAGATTCGATTGGAGAAAAATTGGTTGAAAAATTCAAAACAGTTTACGATCCAGAGATTCCAGTTGATATATACGAATTAGGATTAGTTTACGATGCACAGGTAAATGCAGATGGTGAAGTAAAAGTTACCATGACCCTTACATCTCCAAACTGTCCAGTAGCTGAAAGTTTACCACGAGAGGTAGAACAGCGTGTTGAAGAGATAGAATATGTAACGAAATGTTATGTAGAAATCACATTTGATCCTCCTTGGGATAGAGATATGATGAGCGAAGAAGCAAAATTTGAATTAGGAATGTTATAAGAACATTCCTAATTTTTTTTTGTACCTTAATCCAACAAAATTCAAAACACTAAAACTTATGGGAAATTTCGGACTAATAATATTTATCTTCTTATTTGCGATAATAATTATCTTCTTATTCATTTTTACAGTCAAACAACAAACTGCGATTATTATAGAACGTTTCGGGAAATTTAATAGTATTCGTAATCCTGGATTGCAATTCAAAATTCCGATTGTAGACAGAATTGCGGGAAAAATGTCACTTAAAATTCAGCAATTAGATGTTGTTGTCGAAACAAAGACGAAAGATGATGTATTTGTACGATTAAAAATTTCTGTTCAATATCAAGTCATCAAAACGCAAGTTTATGACGCATTTTACAAATTAGATAATCCTTATACGCAAATTACTTCTTTCGTTTTTGATGTTGTTCGAGCTGAAGTTCCAAAACTTCGTTTGGATGATGTTTTCGAGAAAAAAGATGATATTGCCGTTGCTGTAAAAAGTGAATTGCAAGAAGCGATGAATTCATATGGTTACGAAATTGTCAAAACGTTAGTAACTGATATCGATCCAGATGAGCAAGTAAAACATGCGATGAACCGTATTAATGCTGCGGAACGCGAAAAATTAGCTGCGCAATATGAAGGTGATGCTGCACGTATTTTGATTGTAGAAAAAGCAAGAGCAGAGGCAGAATCGAAACGTTTGCAAGGACAAGGTATTGCAGATCAACGTCGTGAAATTGCAAAAGGTTTATTGGAATCTGTAGATGTATTGAATGGAGCAGGAATTACTTCGCAAGAAGCTTCTGCGTTAATTGTGGTGACGCAACATTATGATACATTGCAAGCGATTGGAGAAAAATCTGGAAGCAAATTAGTTCTGTTACCAAATTCGCCAACAGCCGCTTCGGAAATGCTGAATACAATGGTTACTTCGTTTACCGCAGCACATGAACTGAATGAGCATCAAATAACAAAAGAAGACAATCCAACTCAACGAAAAAATAAACCAAATCAAGGTGATTCGTTTACTTTTCCAGAACATCCTTAGAAGATCATTATATCAAGTATTTTCTTAATATTATATGAAAGTCAAATCCACTAAAAAAAGAAACTTAAATAAGTGTTATTTTTTGTTTTTGGTAACCGTTTTAATGACTTTTTCGTTATATGGACAATCTAATAAAACAATTAATCAGGATTCTATCAATCAATCAAAATTATATGATGAGTTTAGAATTGATTTTGATAAATATGAAAAACAATATGGTCATTATATTCAGACAGATAATGTGAAAATGCATTATTTAGAGTGGGGAAATCCTAAAAATCCTACTCTTATTTGGATTCATGGAACTTATAGTAATAGTTATGAACTTTATGAAATTATTGATAATCTTGTCAAAATGAATTTGCATGTCATTGCAATAGATTATTATGGACATGGTTTTACTGAGATTCCTAAAAAAGATGTAAGTATCTATCATGTTGTTGATGATATAAAATTCTTGATGGATAAAAAGAGTATTAAACAAGCTATTATTGGTGGTTGGTCGAGAGGAGGTACAATAAGTTCTGCATTTTATGATGCATATCCAAAATCTGTACAAGCATTGATTTTAGAAGATGGTGGCTCAGTTGCTTGGGATTTTAATGAAAAAGTGGCTAATATTGTCAAGAGTATTGAAGAGGCAAATCAGTATTATGCAAATAAAAAATCATTGATTTTCGATTCAGAATTTGACGCTTATTGGTACATTTATAATAATTGGGGAGTAAGAGGAAAACAAGATGAAAAACTTAAAAAAGAAATTTTCATTTTGTATGCAAGAATTAAAAAGAATAATCAAAACAAATTTGAAATAAATCCAGGTGCTGAAGAGCTTACAGGAGAAAATTCTGCTGAAGAAAACATTTCAATTATTTATACTCCTTTTACTTCAAAAACAGCTTTTGGAGCTTCAACACATCAATTAAATCCTAAAATTATTTACAGAAATTTAGATAAACCTATGTTAATTTTTGATCCGATAAATGATCAAGATTGGTTTGATTTTAAAGCTGAAAATGAAAAACTAACCAATGAACATAAAGCTTATATTACGCACAAAGTTTATGAAAAAACATGGCATGGAGTAAAAGATGAAAGACCGAAAGACGTTTTAAATGATATAAAGTCTTTTTTACAATCTAATAAAATAATTAAGAAAAACTAAATATCGTAATGGCAATTAACGATTTAAATCATCAATATGTTATTGCAACTGAATTTAAACTAAAATAAAAATAAAAGCCACTTCGATGAAGTGGCTTTCTAATATCTCAATACTTATATCTAAAATCTAAGTCTATCCAACTTGAACGCCGTTTGGCGTTTCTTCTTCAGGATTTACAAATGTTAATTTTCCGTCTACTTTATCAGCGAATAATAACATTCCGTTCGATTCGATTCCACGAATTTTACGAGGCGCTAAATTTGCTAAAACCATTGCTTGTTTACCAATGATTTCTTCTAATGTAAAATGTTCTGCAATACCAGAAACAATTGTACGAACATCCATTCCTGTATCAACTTTTAGTTCGAATAATTTGTCTGCTTTTTCAACTTTTTTCGCTTCTAAAATAGTTCCGATACGGATATCCATTTTTTGGAAATCATCAAAAGAAATCAATTCTTTTTGAGGTTCTGCATTTGGATTTGTCATATTATTTTTGACTTTACTTTCGTTTAATTTATTGATTTGTGCTTCGATTGCTTCGTCCTCAATTTTTGCAAAAATTAATTCAGACTGTCCCAATTGATGTCCAGCTTTTACAAATTCGTCAGTTGATTCTAAATCGTCCCAACTCATTTTTTCTACATTCATCATAGCCAAAATTTTCTCAGAAGCGAATGGAATAAATGGTTCTCCCAATTGTCCTAATGCAGCAGCAATTTGCGTTGCAGTGTACATAATTCCTTTCACAGCTTCAGGATCATCACCTTTTTTCCAAGGTTCTTGCGCTTGTAAAAATTGATTTCCAAGACGAGCCAAATTCATATATTCTGTCAATGCAGCACGGAATTCATATTTCTCTAAATGATCACCAATGCGTTTTGCAAAATATTTGATTTCAGTTAATTCTTCAAATTCAATTGTTTTTGCAGGAACAATTCCTTCGTAATATTTGTGAGAAAGAACCATTACGCGGTTGATAAAGTTTCCTAAAATTCCAACTAATTCAGAATTATTTTTAGTTTGGAAATCTTTCCACGTAAAGTTATTGTCTTTATTTTCAGGCATATTCGCCGTTAACACATAACGTAATGTATCTTGTTGATTTGGAAAATCTTCTAAATATTCGTGTGCCCAAACTGCCCAATTACGAGAAGTTGATATTTTATCATCTTCTAAATTCAAGAATTCGTTTGCAGGAACATTGTCTGGCATAATGTAATCGCCATGCGCTTTCATCATAGTTGGGAAAATGATACAGTGGAAAACGATATTGTCCTTTCCGATGAAATGAACCAATTTTGTTTCTTCATTTTGCCAATAATCTTTCCAATTTTTACCGTTTTTCTCTGCCCATTCTTGCGTGAAAGAAATGTAACCAATCGGTGCATCGAACCAAACATACATTACTTTTCCTTCAGCACCTTCTACTGGAACAGGAATTCCCCAGTTCAAATCGCGTGTCATTGCACGAGGTTTCAAACCATCGTCTAACCAAGATTTTACTTGACCATAAACACTCGATTTCCAATCATTTTTGTGACCTTCTAAAATCCATTTTGATAAGAAATCTTGGTACTGATCTAATGGCAAATACCAGTTTTTAGTTTCTTTTCTGATTGGTGTATTTCCAGATAAAGCAGAACGAGGGTTAATCAATTCTTCTGGACTTAATGTTGATCCACATTTTTCACATTGATCTCCATAAGCATCTGTGTTTCCACATTTCGGACATTCACCACGAATGTATCGATCTGCTAAAAATTCGTGCGCATCTTCGTCATAAAATTGTTCCGTAACATCTTCTGTAAACTTGTTGTTGTTATATAACGTTTTGAAGAAATCTTGTGCAACTTCTCTGTGTTTATCTGATGTTGTACGAGAATAAATATCGAATGTCACACCAAAATTTGTCAATGTATTTTTGATATTTTCGTGGTAACGATCAACAATGTCTTGAGGTGTAACGCCTTCTTTTTTGGCACGAATTGTAATTGGAATACCATGTTCATCAGAACCTCCAATAAATGCTACATCTTTTCCTTTTCTTCGTAAAAAACGTGCATAAATATCAGAAGGAACGTAAACACCTGCCATGTGACCAATATGCAATGGTCCGTTAGCATAAGGTAAAGCCGCTGTAATTGTATATCTTTTTGGTTGACTCATTTGCTTAAAAACTATAAACGACAAAGATACGATTTGTTGTTTGTTTTGTTAAAACCTTTTTCTAATTTTATAAGGTTAATTAATTTATGATGGAATGAATATTAGAAAAGAGGAGAAGAGAGATTATGAACAAGTTTTTAAATTGATTGAAAAGGCATTTGAAAATGAAGAATATAGTGATCATCGTGAACAATTTTTAGTAGAGCGATTACGAGATTCTGATGGTTTTGTACCTGAATTGTCTTTGGTATTTGAAATGAATGAGATGATTGTTGGTTATATTTTATTGACAAAAATTAAAATTAATCATTCGGATTCTTCTTACGATTCTTTAGCACTTGCTCCTGTAGCGGTTTTACCTAATTATCAAGGAAATGAAATTGGTGGTCATTTAATAGCATTTGCTCATAATAAAGCGAAAGAATTAGGTTTTGAATCTGTTATTTTATTAGGTCATCCAACTTATTATCCTAAATTTGGTTACAGAAAAGCATCTGATTTTGATATTCAGTTACCTTTTGATGTTCCAGATGAGAACTGCATGGCAATTGAGTTGATTGAAGAAGCTCTAAAAAATGTGAATGGAATGGTAGAATATCCGAAAGAATTCTATCAATAAAAAATATTTCCTATGGAAGAAAACGCTGTTGTAACGCCAGATGAGGTGGTAACTGATACAATTACGAACTTATTTACGTATGCTAATTATTTTTTGGTTGCAGCGCTTGTAGTGTTGTTAACGTATATGACGATTCGAGATTTTAAGAAAAAACAACGCGAAAAGAAATTGTCACAAGAACGTGAAGCGTACAACAATCAGTTTGATAACGAAGAGGAAAAAGAAGAATTATAAATCATAAAAATAGCCACTCAATTTTGAGTGGCTATTTTGTTTATATAATTTAATTATTGACCTTCTTCATCAGGAATTTCATAGTTTTCGCCTACGCTTTCACTACCACTTCCTTCGATAATTGGACCTGGATCATACATTTCATCATATTGATGGAATCCGTATGTATTCGAACAATCCCAGTGTTTTTCAATGTCTTTTGGTTTGTCAAATTTATCTCCAGCTGTTACGCCAAACTTTCCTCCTTCTTTGTAAACGCCTTGCATATAATAAGCCCAAATTGGCATAGCTGTATTGGCTCCTTGTCCTGTGGCTGTACTCGCAAAGTGAGCAAATCGGTCTTCTGCACCAACCCAAACTCCAGTAACTAAATTTGGTGTTAATCCCATAAACCAACCATCAGAGTTTTCGTTTGTTGTACCTGTTTTACCAGCAATTTCGGCAGTCATTCCGTAGCGATTTCTTAATCTCGCACCAGAACCTCTATCTACAACACCTTTCATCAAATCAATCATAGTGTACGCTACGTTTTCATTAACAACTTCTCGTGTTTGAGGTGTATAATCTTTGATAACTTTTCCTTGTTTATCTTCTATTCTTAAGATTAATTGGGGTTTAATGTAAATACCACCATTAGCAAAAGCACTCATCGCACCAACCATTTCATATAAAGATAAGTCAGCAGAACCTAATGCAATTGTAGGATCTTTTACGATAGGAGATTCAACTCCAAGGTCCCGAGCCATTTGAATTACAGGTTCTTCACCTGTTTGCATAATCAAACGGGCAGCGACAATATTTGTTGAATAAGCTAATGCAGTTCTTAAATCTTGAGATCCACCATATTTACCGTTAGCATTTCGAGGAGACCATTTTCCTGGTATTCTCTCATTAGAAACGGTATGACAAGGTGTTAATCCTAATTGGTTAATAGCTGTTGCATAAACAAACGGTTTGAACGTAGAACCTACTTGACGACGTGCTTGTTTTACGTGGTCAAATTTGAAATAATTCCAATCGATTCCTCCAACCCAAGCTTTGATTGTTCCATCTTTTGGATCCATTGACATCAAACCAGCTTGTAAAATATGTTTGTGATATTCGATTGAATCCATCAATGTTTTCCCTTTTTTGTACTGAATTCCGTTCCATGTAAAGAACTGAACAGAGTCGCGAGGTGTATTGAAAACAGTTTCAATTTCAGCTTCAGATTTTCCTTCGGCTTTCATCTTTTTGTATAAATCTGTACGAGCCATTGCTTGCTTAAAGATTTGTGTTCTTTTTGCAGCAGAAATATTATAAAATGGTGCTAAACTACGTCCACGTTGCTCTCCAAAGAATTGATCTTGTAAAACTTTTAATTGTTTTTTAACCGCTTCTTCAGCTAAATTTTGCATTCTTGAGTCTAACGTTACATAGATTTTTAAACCATCTTTTTCAAGGTTATAAGATTTTCCTGTTTCTTTCTCATAATCAACCATCCATTGTTGAATTTCCTTTCTCAAAGCAGATTTGAAATATGCTGAATGTGATTCATCATGTTTCATAATATCTTGTTTATCTGTAACCAAAGGCGCATTTTGCGCGGCTTCTCCTTCAGCTTGAGAAATTTTGTTGTATTTCATCATTTGCTTTAAGACAAGATTTCTTTGCTTTTTAGAAACTTCAGGATATTTTACAGGATTATACGCAACAGGATTTTGAAACATCGAAACCAATGTTGCAGCTTCATCTAAATTTAATTCTTTCGTTGTTTTGTTGAAATAAACTTTAGAAGCAGATTCAATTCCTTTTGCATTATAAATAAAGTCGAACTTATTGAAATACATTGCAATAATTTCTTCTTTTGTGTACAATTTTTCTAACTGAACAGAAGTTACCCATTCTTTTAATTTCTGTAAAACACGTTTTACTTTATTAGAAGAAGGATCTTTTGTGTACAATTGTTTTGCTAACTGCTGTGTAATTGTAGAACCACCTCCAGATTCTCCTCCAGAAGTAATTGCACGAGCTGCTGCTTTTATGTCTACACCTGAGTGATCAAAGAAACGAACGTCCTCTTTTGCTAACAATGCGTCAACTAAATGTGGAGGTAAATCTTTGTAATCGACTGGTGTTCTGCGTTCTGCTTCGAAACGATCTAACAAAACACCATCAGAAGAAATAATTTCTGATGAAACATAAATATCAGGATTTTCTAAATCGCGTACATTGGGAATTTCACCTAACCATCCGTTAGATGTAGCCCAAAAGATTCCGAAAATTCCTAATACGGCACAAAAAAACAGTACCCAAATGGTAACGATTATTTTTTTGGCTAATGAAAAGCTATTGAACTTCTTTTTTGCTTTAGAAGTTGTGCTTGTTTTAGAATTTTTATTGTTTTCCATTCTGTATTATTCAGCTTTATCAACAATCAAACTAATGTCTTCGATTCCTTTCAAATTTTTTGTTCGCATACCTTGCCAAACTTTTAGTTGATAGCGACCAGAGTCTTTTATTGGTAAATTTTCGCGATAAACCAACATCATTTCTTTTGTTGTCATTCCTTTACCAATCCAGCTTCCATCGGGATTTGCAATATAATACTGTAAAGTATCAATCATTTCATTTCCTTTAGGATCGATGAATTTCGTGAACAAATATAAGTTACTATATTCATACGACGTATTATTTCTTAACACAAATCCAATGTTAACAGCCGAAGGTTTAGGATCTTTTACATCAAACGTAAAGGTTTGAGGTTGATTATTCTTCCATTCGTCTTTCACATCTTTTGTGTCTTGATAATAATGTTTAGCCTCGCAACTAAACAATAAAAAGACTAAAATAAAAAGCAAACTACTGTTGCGTATCATCTGGTTTTGGCCCACGATTAAATCTTTTTTTATTTCGATTCTTCGATTTATTTGGATTCGGTTGAGAATTATTTGCTTGATTCTCGTCCTTAGTTTTCGGTTTTTGCTCAGCATTTTGATTATTTTGCTGAGGTTGTTTTTTTGGTTGTTGAGTTGACTGATTAGCCTGATTTGTTTGATTATTTTGTTGGCTATTATTGCTCGGATTATTCGGTTTTCGCTTTTGTTGATTGCGATTGCGATTATTTCCTTGCGGCTTTTGCTGATCAGTATTTGGTTGAGCTTGTTGCTCTTTCGCTTGAGTTGGCTGTTGCTTCTCTTTTGGCTGATTTTGTTGTTGCTGATTCTGATTAGGATTCGAATTTTTGTTCGGTCTATTTTGATTATTCTTTTTAGACTGATTTGGATTCTTTCCTTGTTTATTTTCAGGACGATTTGCTTTATCTTTCGTCTCGTTAGGCTGTTTTTGTTTTGCCTTCTGAGGTTTCAGATTATTAGCATTCGCCGCAACTTTTTCGTTTCCAGAATTTTGATTATTCTTAATTCTTTTACGTTTTTTGTTCTGTTTTTCTTTACGTTCAAAACGTTCTAAAGAATCTTCACCAATTACATCTGTAAAATCTGGTTTCGATTCTTCTACATTTTTAGCTAAATCCTCTAAAGGTTCAGTTTTTTGACCTTTTGCAGTGATTGCTAAAAACTCTTGAATATCGTCTACCGAAAATTTGTACCAAACAATTCCGCCTTTGTCATAAGCAAACCACATTTCTTTCTTGAAAACGTCGATTTTAACACAATGTGCCCAACCTTTTTCAGTCTCGAAACGGCTTTCCATTGATGGAAAACTATTTAATGCATCTAAATATGAATCCAATTCAAAATTTAAACAACATTTTAATTTACCACATTGTCCAGCTAACTTTTGCGAGTTAATTGACAATTGTTGATAACGTGCTGCAGCAGTGCTCACAGAGCGGAAATCTGTTAACCAAGTAGAACAACATAATTCGCGTCCACAAGATCCAATTCCACCAACTTTTGCTGCTTCTTGACGATATCCGATTTGTTTCATTTCAATTCTTACGCCAAATTTCCCAGCGTATTCTTTGATTAGTTGTCTGAAATCTACACGTCCTTCTGCTGTATAATAAAATGTAACTTTCGCTCCATCTCCTTGGTACTCAACATCACAAATTTTCATTTCCAAATTAAGGTTTTTCGCCATAATTCGAGAATCAACCATTGTTTGTTTTTCTCTATCACGAAACTCTACCCAAGTTTCTATATCTTTTTGGTTCGCTTTGCGATAAACCTTCTTGACATCTTCCGCAGTCCACGAAAGATTCTTTTTTTTCATCTGGATTCTAACAAGCTCACCCGTAAGTGTAACAACCCCAATATCATGACCAGGTGTTCCTTCAACAGCGATTACATCGCCAATATTTAGAGATATGTTGTTTTCGTTTTTATAATAAAACTTTCGATCGTTTTTGAAACGAACTTCCACAAAATTGAACTTTTCTTGTCCATTTGGAAGTTGCATATTCGATAACCAATCAAAAACTGATAATTTTCCACAACCATCAGTGCCACAAGCACCATTATTGTTACATCCTTTCGGAAGGCCATTAGAAGTTCCACAAGATCCACATCCCATGCTTCTATAATTTTTTTAAATGACAACACAAAGGTATGAAAATATTTTTCTGAATTTGTGAAATCATTTCGGTTATGAAATTGATTTTAAATTGAATCAAAAACTTCTGAAAATGAATAGGTTTGATCTAATCTAACCCCTTTTTCTGTTAATTTTAACGTAGCTAATTCGTTGACATGGTCATGTTCAAAAAACAAAATATATTCATTTTCGACTGCTTTTTGTAAAAACGTTCCTTTTTCTTCAACTGTTATTAAAGGTCGTGTATCAAACCCAATTACATAAATTAATGGAATATGCCCTACAGTTGGGATTAAATCTGCGATATAAACTATTTTTTTGCTTTTATATGTAATGATTGGTAACATTTGCTTTTCGGTATGTCCATCCACAAATAAAATATCAAAACCAAGTGGAGAATTTTCTAAAATTGATCCATTTTGAGGCAAATCAATCAAATTAAGTTGTCCACTTTCTTGTAGAGGTAAAATATTTTCTTTCAGGAAAGACGCTTTTTCACGTGGATTTGGATTTACTGCCCAATCCCAATGATTCGCATTCGACCAAAATTTTGCGTTTTTGAATGAAGCTTCTAAATAATCTTTCTCTTTGTTGTATTGAATTGCGCCACCACAATGATCAAAATGCAAATGCGTCAAGAAAATATCTGTAATATCATCGCGATGAAAACCATGTTTGGCTAAAGAGTTATCTAAAGTAGCATCGCCCCATAAATAATAAAAACCAAAGAATTTTGCATCTTGTTTAGTTCCGATTCCTGTATCAATCAATATTAATCGTTTACCATCTTCGATTAATAGACATCTCATCGCAAGGTCGATTAAATTTCTATCATCAGCAGGATTGGTTTTATTCCAAATCGATTTTGGTACAATTCCGAACATGGCACCGCCATCTAATTTAAAATTTCCTGTTTCTATTGTATATAATTTCATTTTTATGTGGTTTTATTTTGTTGAATTTTCGTTTTACGAAGATAAAAAATAGAATATTATTTAAAATAAATATCTATTATAGAATTGAACGACTTAAATTTGCAAAAATTTTGATACAATGGCAAAAGAAGTTCGTGTAAGATTTGCGCCAAGTCCAACAGGTGCGTTACACATCGGAGGAGTCCGTACTGCGTTATACAATTATCTTTTCGCAAAACATAATAACGGAAAATTCTTATTAAGAATAGAGGATACAGACCAAACACGTTATGTGGAAGGTGCTGAACAATATATTATCGATTCGTTGAAATGGTTAGGCTTAACTCCTGATGAAGGTGTTGGTTTTGGTGGAGACTTAGGTTCTTACCGTCAATCAGAGCGTAAAGAAATCTACAAACAATATGTAGACGAATTATTAGCTTCAGGAAATGCATATTATGCGTTTGATACGGCAGAAGAATTAGACGCTGCACGTGCAAAAGCAGAAGAAAATAAAGAAACATTTATTTATAACTGGTCGACAAGAGGAAATTTGAAAAACTCTTTATCGTTGACGGAAGATGAAACAAAAGCTTTAATTGAGAATGGAACACCTTATGTGATTCGTTTCAAAATTGATGATTCGCGTACAGTTTTATTGGATGATATGATTCGTGGAAAAATCACGATTGATGCAGCAACTTTAGATGATAAAGTTTTGTTTAAATCTGATGGAATGCCAACGTATCACTTAGCTAATATTGTGGACGATCATTTGATGGGAATTTCTCACGTAATTCGTGGAGAAGAATGGTTACCATCAATGGCTTTACACGAATTATTGTATGATGCATTTGGTTGGGAAGCGCCTCGTTTCGCACATTTACCATTAATCTTGAAACCAGAAGGAAAAGGAAAATTAAGCAAACGTGATGGAGACAAACACGGATTTCCAGTTTTCCCAATGGAATGGAAAACAGAAGAAGGAATTGCAAAAGGATACAAACAAGAAGGTTATTTTCCAGATGCAGTGTTGAATATGTTAGCTTTATTGGGGTGGAATTCTGGAACTGATCAAGAGATTTTTACAATGGAAGAATTGATTCAATTATTTTCATTAGAAAAAGTTTCGAAATCAGGTGCACGTTTTTCTCCAGAAAAAGCAACTTGGTTTAATCACCAATATTTACAACAAGAATCTGTTGAAGAATTATTGCCATCTTTCGAAGAAGTTTTAAAAGAAAACGGAATCGAACCGAATCCAGTTTTAGATGCAAAAGTGGTTGAATTGTTAAAAGAAAGAGCAAACTTTGTAAAAGATATTTTCGAGCAAGGTCAATTCTTTTATATAGCTCCTTCTACTTACGACGAAAAAGCAGCTAAAAAAGCATGGAAAGATGATTCGAAAGAGATTTTAGGAAAATTTGTTGAAGTTTTAAATTCATCAGAATTTACTTCAGAAATTTTACACGATGCAATGGCAGAATTTGTTACAGCTCAAGAAATTGGATTTGGAAAAATCGGAATGCCTTTACGTCTTAGTTTAGTTGGTGCGTTACAAGGACCAGATGTTCCTGTGATTATGGCAATTTTAGGAAAAGAGGAAACGATTGCACGTATCAACAAAGCGATTGAAGTTTTAGGATAAAATTATTTCTATCATAAATAAAAAAGCCATTTGCATTGCAAATGGCTTTTCTGTTATAAATTGATTTTAACTTCGTCTAATTGATTAAGTTCTTCTTGAGAGAATATTCGATAATTGACTTTAAATGTTTTGCCAAGCGGAACTTCTAACGAAAAACCTCCTGCGCCAATCGCATCAATTACATCTAATTCGAAATGTGCATGTTTCCAATATTCGAACAGATCTTTGTCAATCCAAAATTCTACTCCATCAATTTCTCCAATGCAAACATCTTTGTATCGAAGATAAAATTCTCCTTTTCTGAAACATTGTGGTTGTGTTCCTTCACAACATCCTCCTGCTTGATAAAGCATTAAATCGCCATGTTTTGCTTTTAATTCATTCAATAAATTAATCGCTTTTTCAGTTGCATCAACACGTTTCATTTTTTTGAGATTTTTAATTAATTATTGATTTAGAAGAAACCTAATTTCTTTTTGCTATAAGAAACTAACATATTTTTAGTTTGACGATAATGATCTAACATCATTTTGTGGTTCTCACGTCCGATTCCAGATTGTTTATAACCTCCAAAAGGCGCTCCAGCAGGATAACTATGATATTGATTAACCCAAACACGACCAGCCTGAATAGCACGTGGAATTTGATACAATTGATGTGCATCACGCGTCCAAACACCAGCTCCTAAACCATAAATTGTGTCATTAGCAAGCTCAATCGCTTCTGCTTCATCTTTAAAAGTTGTCACAGCTAACACAGGTCCAAAAATCTCTTCTTGGAAAATACGCATCTTGTTATTTCCTTTAAATAATGTTGGTTTGATGTAATAACCATTTTCGATATCTCCTTGTAAATGATTAGCATCTCCACCAGTTAAAACTTCTGCACCTTCTTCTTTTCCTAATTTAATATAACTTAAAATTTTGTCATATTGAATTTGAGAAGCTTGCGCACCAATCATTGTTTCAGGATCAAGAGGATTTCCTGCTTTAATCATATTTACACGCTCTACAACTCGTGCAATAAACTTATCATAAATAGATTCTTGAATCAATAATCGAGAAGGACATGTACAAATTTCACCTTGATTAAGTGCAAATAATACTGCACCTTCAATTGCTTTGTCTAAGAAATCATCATCATGATCCATTACAGATTCGAAGAATACATTTGGCGATTTTCCACCTAATTCTAACGTAACTGGAATAATATTTTCTGTTGCATATTGCATCACGAAACGCCCTGTAGCTGTAGATCCTGTAAATGCAGCTTTCGATACTTTAGGATTTGTCACCAATGCGCGACCTAATTCTCCACCGAAACCATTTACAATGTTAACAACTCCTGGAGGTAATAAATCTCCAATTAATTCGAATAAATATAAAATCGAGATAGGAGTAGATTCAGCAGGTTTTAAAACCACACAGTTTCCAGCAGCCAAAGCAGGAGCTAATTTCCAAACCGCCATCAAAATTGGGAAGTTCCAAGGAATAATTTGCGCAACAACACCAATTGGCTCATGGATAATAATTGAAACAGTATCTTTATCTAATTCGTTGATAGAACCTTCCTCAGCACGAATTACCGAAGCAAAATATCTGAAATGATCGATAGCTAAAGGAATATCAGCATTCAACGTTTCGCGAACTGGTTTTCCGTTATCGTAGGTTTCTACAGCCGCAACATTTTGTAAATTTTCTTCGATTCGATCTGCAATTTTATTCAAAATAATGCTTCGTTGCGTTGGCGAAGTTTGACTCCAACTTTTGAAAGCTTCGTGAGCAGCATCTACCGCCTTTACTAAGTCTTCTTCTGAAGAATGCGCAGCTTTTGTAAAAACTTTTCCAGTAAGTGGCGTTACAACATCAAAGTATTTTCCATTTGTAGGTGGCGTAAATTGACCATTGATGTAATTGTCATAATGATCTTTGAATGTAGGTACATTAACTAAGTTTCCCATTTTATTAAAATTTTTTGTGAATTAAATTTTTTCTAATTTATTCAAATTTGTTCAATAATTATGTTTAGAAAAAGTTAATTCTATTTGGTATAAAATTTGTACATTTGGCATCCGTCAATTATTTATTGACAATTTACTTTATGGGGCTGACTGGTTTTGACAGCAAGGCCAATGGGTAAGTAAGCATGCAGTGATAGGTTGTGTACTCACTTTAATCAGGCACTTCAACTTTTTAACTGGCAACGAAGAGTACGCTTTAGCTGCATAATTCTGAATTTTAGTAAGAATACGCCACGTCTATACTAGGTATAGAAGCTGAATGTCCCTCAAAAGCCTTGACTTACGGCGTTTGATACAGGGACACGGGAAAGTAAGAATAGAAACCTTAGTGCATCGGATAGGTTTCGAGATTTTAGATGATAAGCGGTTGACAGAGTGTTTATTCTCAGGATATCGTCGAAAATTAATAATAAACTAAGCATGGAGAAAGCTTATTTGTTGCTTGTTTGGACGCGGGTTCGAATCCCGCCAGCTCCACTTTTTTAACAGCATTTAGCAGTTAAAAGCCTTATTTCAGCAGAAATAGGGCTTTTTTTATGTACATAATATACCTTTAACGGACATATTTAGACATTTAAGGAGAGACCAAATCGAGACCCAAAAGAATTCCTAAAATTAGGGTCTCGCTAAAATTGAAAATCCCTTTATTCATAAGGCTTACAAACAGTTTCTTTAACATTTTTAATGGGTGTATTAATAGCCTTTTTTATAACCTATTCATATATCGAACATCTTGATTCTTAAGAAAAAACCAATTAATTTTTTATTAACCATCAAAAATTGATCAAATGAAACAAGATTTAAAACTTCACATTTACCCAAGAAGTGCTAAAGCCAATAAAACAGGCTTAACTCCGTTGTATGTAAGAATCACCATTAATGGAAAACGTTGGGAATTCAGTACCAAAAAATTCATCGATCCTAGAACTTGGGATGCAAAAAATTCCAAAATCAAGGGTAATTCTAAAGAAGCCAGTTCAATCAATGGTTACCTTGATGTTCTAAAAATGAAGATTATTAACATCGAAATCGAATACAGTTTACGAGATGAACAACTTACATTAGATGATGTCAAAAACCTTCTAAACCATAAAAAAGAAGAAGCAGTTCGTATGCTCATTCCAATCTTTAAGCTACACAACGAACAAATGGCTAAATTAGCTAACAAAGAATTCGCACCTGGTACTGTACTCCGTTACGAAACAACTTTAAAGCATTTACAAGATTTCTTAAAGCATCAATACAAAGAAGAAGATATCCGTTTAGACAAAATAGACCATGCTTTTATTATGGATTTAGATTTCTATTTTCGTTCTGTTCGTAACTGCAATAACAATACAACAGTTAAATACATCAAGAACTTCAAAAAGATTATTAATTATTGTTTAGCGAATGATTGGATTCAGAAAGACCCTTTTATCAATTATAAAGTAAAGATTGAAAAGGTCGAACGTATATTTCTTTCACAAGAAGAAATCATCAAAATTTATGAAAAAGAACATCCAGCTGAACGATTAAACATAGTTCGTGATATTTTCATATTCTCGTGCTATACCGGATTAGCTTATGTAGATGTGGATAACTTGACCAAAAATCATATGGTAAAAGGAATCGATGGACAATTATGGATTCATACGTACAGACAAAAAACCTCAACTCCGACAAAAATTCCTTTATTAGATATCCCAATAGAGATTATAGAAAAGTACAAGAATCATCCTTTATGTAGTAATGGCAAATTATTACCTGTATTCAGTAATCAAAAAATGAATGTTTATTTAAAAGAGATTGCAGCACTTTCGGGTATTGATAAAGAATTAACATTCCATTGTGCGCGACATACATTTGCTACTACGGTTACTTTGTCTAATGGTGTTCCTATTGAATCAGTTTCAAAAATGTTAGGACATAACAGCATTACAACTACTCAACATTATGCAAGGATTACCGAACAGAAAGTGAGCAACGATATGCAGCAGCTCAAAAACATTGTTCAAAAAAAGAACATAATGTGAGTATAAAACAAACTATACTTTAAAGCTCCAATTATGGAGTGTTGTATATGTTTTTAAATATTTAATTTAGATTGATTAAATAATTGTTAACTTTATGTTAATTAACATACTAGTATACTAACCAAAATTTTTATGGGTAAGAATTTGATTTCTAATTTTGGCAATTTTGAGAGTAAATTAGCTGAAATAATATTTAAAAGCAATGATCCAATAACTGGAGCTAAAATTGCGATTAGATTAATTACTGAGTTTTTAGATGAAACTCAAAACATCTTGTGTTCTCATGAATTTAGTTCATCCGACACAGAAGTTGATTTTTTTAAAAAAGAATATCCCAAAATATATGAAAAGCTTCATTACTTTAAATCAATACAGAATTTAGAAGCTAAAAAGTTATCATTTTGTATTACAGATGAACAAGAAGTAGAACTTCTACAAAAAAAAAGAGAAAGTTTAAAGACTTTACAGGATCACGAAGTTCAAATGTTATCATACTTTAATTTAGTAGAAGATGAAGAAAAATTCTTTCTTCGTGCGCATTACAAATGGAGAAAGAACAATTTTATTTTTGCATCAAACGAGAGCTATGCCATCAATTCTATTTCAGAAATTATAGGTAAACGAAATGCTATAAAAGCATTAATTAAATATATTGATGAAAGATTGTACCAGTTAAAAAATCCAAACTCTATAATATCATCTAATTTAAAATGGACGGATACTAAAGTTAATTTAATTATATTAATTTATGGTATTTATTTATCAGACTCTGTTAATAAAGGAGAAGTCGAACTAAATCAATTAATCGAATTATTTGAAAAAATATTCAGCATTGAACTTAAAAATTTCCATACTCAACTCAACGATATTAAAGCGAAAAAAGGAAATCAACTAAAATACATTGATTTGTTTAAAAGTAAATTAGAGGACAAATTCAATTCTTACTAATAATTTAATATTCTATAACCGTAGCTTCTTGTTACGGTTTTTTTTGTTTTTAAAATACCTTATGAATAAAGGGATAAAAGAAATTTATAAAAAAATCTTTCTCTACTTGAGTTCTACTATAGAAAAATATATTTTCAACTTCTTCAACTTTGTTTCAGTAAAAAATTAAGCCTGACACAAATGAAAAAATGTAAACGTATTCATCCAGAAGACATTCAACAAATCACAAATTTGATTTGTACTGATCTTAAAGATTATTTAGAGCATAACATCAAACACAAATGGTTACGTACCAAAGATGTGTGCGAACAATTAGGTATCTCAAATTCTACACTCAAAAAAATGAGAATAAATAATCAAATTACATTCTCACGCATTGGTAAAGTGTATTACTATGACGTAGAAGATATAGATAAGTTACTCGAACAGAATAAAGTAAGTAGGTTACTTTAAAGATATTTTTCATTTGGTTAGTTGGTTTAGGTTAGGCAGGTTTAATTACGATTCAAAAAGTAATAACCCTGCCTTTATTTTTCCAATAACCACCTATAATCAACATCTAACACGTAGCAGTCATCCTGAACTTCTTTCAGGATCTCATCACACTAACATCTCAAATCTAACATCCAATATTAACATCTAAAAACTAATAATATGAATTACATCAAACACTTATCATTTTTCTTTCAAAAAATACAAGGAGACCATGAGATGTCTCCAAGTCAAATCTCAATTTATTTAGCCTTATTCAATACTTGGAACAGGCAGCAATTCTCTAATCCAATTATTGTGATTCGAGACGAAATTATGCGTCTAAGTAAAATTATGTCAAAGAGTACCTATCACCGTTCAATGAAGATTTTACATAACAATGGGTATATTATTTACGAACCATCGTACAATCCATTTTTAGGGAGTAAAGTGTACTTAATCGACTTTACAAATTCAGCTCAATTTTCAAGAATAAGCAGTAAAAAAAATACTCAAGCTAAGACAACGGATAAAAAACAAACTGAAGTAAAAAATGATAGAGCTATTAAAACAGATACCAATACAGCCATAGAAAAAGGTATCGAGCCTTTTATAAAACATATAAACAACAAACATATAAACCACAAGCAGAGCTTGTGTTCGCAAGCACAAATTCCTTCATTAATTTTTAATGAAAAAGAAAAAAATAACGTAACTATAAATCAGTCTACTGATAAAATCGAAATGAACCAAAAAGAAAAAAGTTCCGCCAAAAAAGAAAAAGGTACAATTCCAACATTAGATGAGGTCATTGCTTTTTTCCAAGAGAAGTATCAAAATACAGTAGAGGCTGAAAAATTTTATTACTACTTCGAGTCCAATGGTTGGTTAGTCGGTGGGAAATCCAAAATGATAAATTGGAAAGCAGCTGCAAATAATTGGATGATTAATGCTGATCGTTATACCAAAACGAATCCACCAAATTTCGGTGTGCAAAAACCATTAGATACATCAATCAACAAACGTTACGACGAACCATTATAACAAAAACATAAAGCAATGATCAATTACCAAAAATTTCTTTATCACTTCGAGCAATTAGGGCGTAAAAAATATGGCCCTAATTATACACTTCAAAAAGAAGATTTATCATACATCGTACGCTTAGCAGCTTATTTCTTTAAAGATGAGGCGAAGTGTAAAGAATTAGATTTAGACCTCAACAAAGGAATTCTTTTAACTGGACCAATGGGCGTAGGTAAAACAACATGGTTTAGGCTAATGCAGTTCATCTTAGCTAAAGAACATAAATTTTATTACATCACCTGTCGTGATGTCAATTTCGAATTCCTACGCAGAGGTTTCGATGTTATCGAAAAATACACAAAAGGTTTACCTAACGAATTCCAAAAATGTAGTATTTGCTTTGATGATTTAGGAACAGAAAATAACATCAAATACTTCGGAAACGAATGTAACGTTATGCAAGAAATCCTTCTTAGTCGTTATGACTTGTTCATGGATTATGGATACAAAACTCATTTAACAACAAATCTCTCCGCTTCCGAAATCGAAAAATATTACTCCGAACGTGTCCGCTCTCGCCTTCGCCAGATGATGAATGTGCTTTCTGTGCCTGCTGATAGGAAGGATAAAAGAGCGTGAATATTATAACCTCTTAATATTCAATCTATGGTTTTAGTAAAATAATATTTACTAAATTTGGGAAAACTCATTTTTAAACCAAATTAACTTACCAAAATGGCTAAAAAGAAAAAAGAAGAGGTACAAGAAACCATCGAAAAAACACTGTGGAAAGCGGCCGATAAACTACGTAAAAACATCAACGCTGCCGAGTACAAAGATGTGGTTCTTGGACTAATCTTCCTAAAATATATCTCAATTGCATTTGAAAAAATGCACGCAGAATTAACTGAACAAATCGATCAAGGAGCAGATCCCGAAGATAGAGAAGAATATACCGCAGAAAACGTATTCTTCGTGCCATCATCAGCGCGTTGGTCGTTCTTACAAAGTTCGGCGAAACAAACTACGAATGGTAAAATTGTAGACGATGGGATGGATGCTATTGAGGCAGAAAACCCTCATCTGAAAGGGATTTTACCAAAGGTATATGCCAAACAAAATCTGGATCCTACCAGTTTAGGAGATTTAATTGACTTAATTGGTAATATCGACTTTGGCGATACCCAAGAGCGTTCTGCCGATGTATTAGGACACGTTTTCGAATACTTCTTAGGGCAGTTTGCTTTAGCTGAAGGTCAAAAGGGAGGACAGTTCTACACGCCTCGTTCGGTAGTAGAGTTATTGGTCGAAATGTTAGAACCTTACAAAGGTCGTGTCTTCGATCCGTGTTGTGGTTCGGGTGGTATGTTTGTACAGTCGGAGAAATTCGTAACCGAGCGTCAAGGTCGTATTGATGATATCTCGATTTTCGGACAAGAGTCTAACCAAACCACTTGGCGTTTGGCAAAGATGAATTTAGCCATTCGTGGGATTGATTCTACGGGGGTTAAATGGAATTCGGAAGGTTCGTTTTTGAACGATGCACATAAAGATTTAAAAGCCGATTATATCATTGCCAATCCTCCGTTTAACGTGAGCGATTGGTCGGGTGATTTATTGCGTAACGATGCGCGTTGGCAGTTTGGTACACCGCCTGTAGGTAATGCCAACTTTGGTTGGTTGCAACATTTCATCCATCACTTAGCACCAACAGGACAAGCGGGTGTGGTATTAGCAAAAGGCGCGTTAACCTCTAAAACTTCGGGAGAAGGAGAAATCCGTAAAAACTTGATCGAAGAAGGATTAATTGACTGTATTGTGAACTTACCTGCTAAACTTTTCTTGAATACGCAAATACCTGCGGCCTTATGGTTTATGCGTCGTAAGAAAGTACCAAATCCTAAATACCGCAATACGGAAAATGAAATCTTGTTTATCGATGCACGAAATTTAGGTCATTTGATTAACCGTAGAAACCGTGAATTAAGCAAAGATGATATCGACTTAATTGCTTCTACCTACCACAATTGGCGTAATGTCGATGGGGAATACGAAGATGTAGCAGGTTTCTGCGCTTCGGTTCCGGTATCTAAAGTAGCGGAGTTGGATTATGTATTGACGCCTGGGCGTTATGTAGGTTTACCTGATGAAGAAGACGATTTTAACTTTGTTGAACGTTTTATGTCATTGAAAACAACTTTAGAGCAACAATTAGCCAAAGAAGCGGAACTGAATACGATTATTGCGGAGAACTTGTCTAAAATTGAACTGCCAAAAGAATGAGTAAAGATTTAACCCTTTCCCAACAACATATAGAAAACCGAATTTTTACGATTCGGGGGAAACAAGTCATGTTCGACAGAGATCTGGCAGAAATGTACCAGGTGGAAGTAAAAAGGTTAAATGAACAGGTAAAACGCAACATTGACCGGTTTCCCGAGACATTTCGTTTTCAATTGAATACCCAAGAAAAAGATGAACTGGTCGCAAATTGCGACCGGTTCGAATCGTTAAAACATTCCGCTGTAAATCCGTATGCGTTTACAGAGCAAGGTGTAGCCATGTTATCAGCCGTTTTACGAAGTGATATCGCTGTAAAAGTCAGCATTCAAATCATGAATGCTTTTGTAGAATTGAGGAAATTAGTTGGTCAAGAAACGCTACAACATATACGTCTTTCAAGTATTGAAAATAAATTGATCGAGCATGATCAAAAATTTAACAAGCTCTTTTCCGCATTAGAAAATAATGAACTACCACAACGCGGGGTGTATTTTGATGGACAAGTTTACGACGCCTATCAGTTTGTGAGCGATGTGATTAAAAACGCTAAATCATCCATTATTTTAATAGACAATTATATAGACGATAGTGTACTAACCTTATTTGCTAAACGTAAAAAAAACGTTACCGCCACGATATATACAGCAAGTATAAGCAAACAGCTTCGGTTAGATTTAGAAAAACACAATGCACAATATCCTGAGGTAAAAGCAGAATTGTTTAAACAAAGCCACGACCGCTTTTTAATCATTGATGAAAAGGAGCTGTACCATATTGGTGCTTCACTCAAAGATTTAGGGAAGAAATGGTTTGCCTTCTCCAAAATGGACAGCTTGTGTAAAGATGTATTGAGTAAAATTAAAAAAGGAGAATGATGGAGAATAGGAATTTAAGGGAAGTAGATTGGGGATTTATACCAAATCATTGGGAAGTCAAAACAACAGAGGAAATTACAGATTTTATTACTGATTATGTTGCAAATGGAAGTTTTGCGTCACTGGCAGAAAATGTTAATTACAAAAGCACTCCTGATTATGCCGCATTAATTCGATTAACTGATTATAATAATAATTTTAAAGGAAATTTTGTCTATGTTGATAAACGAGCTTATGATTTTTTAAAGAAATCAAAATTAGAAGGTGGTGAAGTAATTATTTCGAATGTTGGGGCATATGCAGGGACTGTTTTTTTAGCACCTAAACTAGATATTCCTACTACATTAGGACCAAATTCTATAATGATGAATTTTAAAACCGATAATTTGTTTTACTATTATTGGTTAAAAAGTTTGTATGGACAGCATATGCTAGAAGGCATAATTTCTGGTAGTGCTCAACCCAAATTCAATAAGACTTCGTTTAGAAAATTAGAAGTACCAGTTCCCCCACTTCCCGAGCAAAAAGCTATTGCTTCGGTATTGTCGAGTTTGGATGATAAAATCTACTTATTACACCAACAAAACCAAACCTTAGAGGCTTTGGCTGAAACTTTATTCCGTCAGTGGTTTATTGAGGAAGCGAAGGAGGATTGGGAGGAAAGACCTTTGAGTTCAATTGCCAATTTTTTAAATGGATTAGCTTGTCAAAAATTTCCACCAAAAGATAGTATTAATCGATTACCTGTTTTAAAGATTAAAGATTTAACATCGGGAATTTCTGAAAATTCAGATTGGGCTACAACCGACGTTAAACCTGAATATATTATTAGAAATGGAGATGTAATTTTTGCATGGTCAGCTTCTTTAATGGTTAAAATATGGGATGGTGAAGATTGTATTTTAAATCAGCATTTATTTAAAGTTACTTCAGAAGAATTTCCAAAATGGTTTTATTACTTCTGGTGTAAACAACACTTAAGAGAATTTATTTCTATTGCTCAAAGTCACGCTACTACTATGGGACATATAAAGAGAAGTGATTTAGATGAAGCTATGGTTTTAATTCCTGATAATGATGAAATTGAAAAAATGACATTTCAAATGAATCCTATATTAGATAAGATTCAGCTTAATAATAATCAAATCAACTCTCTTTCTAAACTTCGCGATACCTTATTACCTAAGTTAATGAGTGGCGAGGTGAGGGTGAAGATGTAAGAAATAATAAACCATAAAAAACATACTATGTCTGAAACTATTGAAAGTATCAAACTAAAAGTGAAAAAATATCTTGAATTAGAAAATGTGAGTTTTCTTTTTGGTGCTGGTTCAAGTTTTCACTTAGGAGCCCCTATAATTAGGACAATTCCCCAACCATTAAAAGATCAATGTTTGGTTGAAATAACTCGTTATTTTGGTGAAGGTGCAGACCCCTCATATGAAGATCTATTCAATTGTTTACAAGCTGATCGTTACCTAAAAGAAATGAAAAAAGAAGATGTCTCTTCTTTGAATGCTTCTATGGTGAAAATGCAAAAGTGGTTGTTTGCACAATGTGATACCAATAAAACCTCTATTCATTCTTTATACTCATCAGATTCAAAACTTCAGAAAAATAGATATCATTATCATGAGATATTAGTCAAGAAACTGTTACAAAGACCAGTGCATTTAAGAAGAGCAAACCTCTTTACAACTAATTATGATATGGCATTTGATTATGCTTTAGATAATTTAGGAGTACATTATATAAATGGTTTTATGGGAGTTCATAACAGATGTTTTAGACCAGAAGTATATGACTACGATTTGTATTACCCTGGGCAAAGTGCAATAGGTAAAGTACATAGAGCAGAAAAGGTTTTAAGATACTATAAAATGCATGGCTCATTATCTTGGGTATCTACACCTCCTAATGTATCAAATACGTACGGTATTAAAGAGATTCCATTAAATGATAATTTTACTATTGATGAAAATAATGAAATTATGATTTATCCATGTGTTAGTAAGAAATCTTTCACACTTGATTTACCATACTCGGAATTATTCAGACAATTTTCTCAAGCTATTAATCAGCCACAATCAGTGTTAATTTGTGTAGGATACTCTTTTTATGATGAGCATATAAATGACATTATCAAGCAAGCATTATCTATTCCTTCTTTTACTTTAATTATAGCCAACTTTGCACCAACAGCTGATCCTGAATCAGAAATAGAAAAGTTGAAGGCTTTGGGGGATAAAAGAATTATTATCTTAGATCAAACAGCATCTGATCAATCAACTTTTGTTGGCTTTGTAGATAAAATTATGCCTGATTTGTATGAAGAAGATGAAATAGTTTATGTAGCGGAAACAATGGAAAAAATTTATCCTACCAAAAAGAATGATCAAGATGTTGAAGGAAATGATGCTATTACGCATGATAAAACAGTAGAATCAGATTCGAATACTAAACAAATTTCAGATTCTACTGATGATTTACCTTTTTAATATTTAAATCAGACTTTTATGAGTAGTAACAATAGAATTATAGGTCGAGTTCTTTCAGTAGATAATTTTAGAGTTTTTATTAAAATTGAAGAAGATCTTAGAGGAACATATAAAAGTGGTGTTTTAGACATTTATGAAATTGCACGTATTAATTCCTATCTGATAATTCCTGTAGGAGCAGATCGAGTTGTTGCATTGATTACTCGTGTAACAATGAAAGAAGAGGTTGAATTTGGAGAAAATTCAACTTCAATATCTTTACCAACATCAGCTCGATATATTTCAGCTACGATGTTGGGTACAATTTCAAAAAATGGGAATAGTGAAAAATTTATTCAAGGAGTATATAACTTTCCAACATTAGATAATCCAGTCTGGTACGTTACTGAAAAAGATTTACAGCATATTTTTGATGATAAGATAGACAAGGAAAAATTAGAATTTGAAAAGGATTTTTATCTTCCTGTGGGTACATCTCCAGCATTTTCTGATTATCAAGTAAAAATTTCACCAGATCAATTTTTCGTTAAGCATGCTGCAATTTTAGGAAATACAGGTTCGGGTAAATCTTGTACATTAACTTCAATCCTTAGAAGTCTTTTCAAGTATGATTACAATGGAAATCATTTAAAAAATGCGCATATCGTAATTTTTGATACCAATGGAGAGTATAAAGATGCTTTTTTGCCTAATGATGAAACTTTAGGAAAGATGACTTCTGAGGCAAAGCAAGAATTAAAATTGATTAATGCTAATTATTATGGAGGTGAGGATAAAGTTCAGGTTCCTTATTGGTTAATGAATTGGTCAGATTTTAAGGCTTTATTAAATCCAAGTGATGCTACTCAAGCTCCACTACTAATTAGCGCCATAGGTTTTGCAAAGAATGATGAAGAGAGTAGTAATTTATCTATTTTACCGTTACATTTAAAAGCTGACGTAGAGAGTGTATTAACATGTTCCACTGAAGATCTTAAAAAAAGGACATGGGATGCAGGCGGGACTTGGAGATGGAAAGATGATAATGAGATTTTAAATATAGCCGAAGCAATTAGACCTTTTGACAATGATTTAGCTAATTTAGTGTCAAATTTGGGTGCAGAAATAAGTTTTAATAATGCTGCATTGCAAACACCAATCAGAGAAGACATTCAAAATCGTTTAAATGTATTATCAGAAGAAGCTACAGAAACACAAATTACTAGTTCCCAAAATATAGATTTACCAATATATTTTAGTTATCAAGAGTTGTGTACTAAATTTTTAGATGCAGCTATAAAAAATGAAGGTTCTGGAAACGCAAGGCTTAATGAGTTTATCTCTACTTTACGTTTAAGGATGAATAGTTTTCTGAACGACAAAAGAATGGCAATACCTTTGATGTTAAAGAATACAGAAGAAATAAATAAACATGTCTTACCACAATTTCTAGCTTTTCTTTTAGGTGATTATAATAATGTTTTTTCGGAAGAAACTGAAGAACATTTTATTAAGAAATATAATGATACTTCTAGAGCCTATGATAAGACGAGAACCCATCAAGTAAATATTATAGATGTTTCTCAACTTCCATTTGAAGTATTGGAAACGGTTACAGCATTATTAGGAAGAATTATATTGGAGTTTGTTTCATATTTTGTTCCTGCGGACAGAGGAAAATATCCCATTGTCATAGTTTTAGAGGAAGCTCAAAATTATGTTGCTGAGAATAAATATTCAGTAGCTAAAACTGTTTTTGAAAGAATAGCAAGAGAAGGGAGAAAATATGGAATTTCATTAATTGTGAGTAGTCAAAGACCGTCTGAATTATCAAAAACAGTTTTATCGCAATGTAACTCATTCATTATTCATCGTCTGCAAAATCCAGAAGATCAAAAATATATTCGTGGATTGGTATCTAGTGCAAATGCCGATATTTTAGATCAGTTACCAGTTATTCCACAGCAACATGCAATCATTACAGGTGATTGTGTACGTGCACCCATACAAGTTAGAATTGATGATGTTTATCCAACTCCTAACAGTCATAACCCTAGATATATTGAAAATTGGTTAGGTGATGAAATAATACCGTACCAACAAACAGTTAGCCGTTGGTTAGGAGAAAATAACAATCAAGGAGAATCAGAAAATAATATAGCACCATGACCGAAAACGAAATTGAACAACTCGCTATAGCATTATTAGAACAGCAAGGATATACCTATATCAATGGGGTTCAATTAGCTCCTGATGCATCAGATATGGAAAGAACTTCATTTGAAGAGGTGGTTTTAAAACAACGTTTAGAAAATGCAGTTCGTCGTATTAATCCAATGATTCCTCTTGATGCACAACAAGACGCAGTGAAGCAGATCTTGCGCATTGCTTCCCCTGATGTGTTATCCAATAACGAAACATTTCACCGTTTACTAACGGAGGGTATTCCGGTTACCAAACGTGTAGATGGGCAAGAACGAGGGGATCGTGTGTTTTTAATAGATTTTGAAAATCCATTAAACAACGAATTTTTAGTAGTCAACCAGTTTACAATTGTAGAAAACGGAGTAAATAAAAGACCAGACATTATCCTTTTTGTCAATGGTTTACCATTAGTTGTTATCGAATTAAAGAACGCTACGGATGATAAAACCACCATTCAGTCTGCCTTCCGCCAAATAGAAACCTATAAAGCAATGATTTCTTCATTGTTTACATATAATGCGTTTTCGGTTATCTCAGATGGTTTAGAAGCAAAAGCTGGAACAATTTCGGCAGGGTTGAGTCGTTTTATGGCTTGGAAAACCACTGATGGTATCTCTGAAGCTTCAAAACAAATCAGCCAAATAGAAACATTGATTAAAGGAATGTTACAACCAACCGTATTATTGGATTTGGTCAGACATTTTGTGGTTTTTGAAAAATTTAGAAAGGAAGACGCTGATGGAATTGTTACCGTACAAACGGTAAAGAAACTAGCAGCCTATCATCAATATTACGCAGTAAATCGTGCGGTAGAATCTACTAAAAGAGCTTCGGGGTTTATCTCAAAACAAACATTAGGGAATTTATTAAATGAATCTCCTGAAAGCTATGGTTTACCAGGCGTTAAAAGCCAACCTGAAGGCGACCGAAAAGGTGGTGTAGTTTGGCATACACAAGGTTCGGGTAAATCGTTGTCTATGGTGTTTTATACAGGTAAAATTGTATTAGCCTTAGATAATCCAACGGTTTTAGTGATAACAGACCGTAATGATTTGGACGATCAGTTATTCGACACGTTTGCGTCTTCGAAACAATTGTTGCGCCAAGATCCTGTTCAGGCAACGGATCGCAAACAGTTAAAAGACTTATTGAAGGTAAATTCAGGAGGAGTAATTTTCACAACGATACAAAAATTTCAACCGGAAGAAGGCAATGTTTTTGAAACCTTATCTGCTAGAGAAAACATTATCGTAATAGCAGACGAGGCACACCGTACACAGTATGGTTTTAGTGCTAAAACGGTTGATGATAAGGATGAGAAGGGAAATGTAATTGGTAAAAAAATCGTGTACGGTTTTGCCAAATATATGCGTGATGCCTTACCAAATGCTACCTATTTAGGTTTTACAGGAACACCAATTGAAAGTACGGATGTCAATACGCCAGCAGTTTTCGGTAATTATGTAGACATTTATGATATTGCTCAAGCTGTAGAAGATGGTGCAACGGTTCGTATTTTCTATGAAAGCCGATTGGCGAAGGTAAAATTAACCGAAGAAGGAAAGGAATTAGTAGATGAGCTGGATGATGAATTGGATCAAGAAGATTTAACAGCCACTCAAAAAGCCAAAAGTAAATGGACTCAGTTAGAAGCCTTGATTGGCGGGAAAAAACGTGTTCAAAATATAGCTGCTGATATTGTCGGTCATTTTACGCAACGTCAGGAAGTGTTTCAAGGGAAAGGAATGATCGTGTCAATGAGTCGTCGTATTGCGGCGGATTTGTACAATGCGATTATTGCTATAAAACCTGAATGGCATTCGGACGATTTGAAAAAAGGAAAGATTAAAGTTATTATGACTTCTGCATCTTCTGATGGTCCTGAATTAGCTAAATTCCACACGACCAAAGAGCAACGTAGAATGTTAGCCGAACGTATGAAAGATCCGAATGATGAATTAGAATTGGTGATTGTCCGTGATATGTGGCTAACAGGTTTCGACGCGCCAAGTATGCATACCTTGTATATTGATAAACCTATGAAAGGTCACAACTTGATGCAGGCAATTGCTCGTGTAAATCGTGTATATAAGGATAAGCCAGGTGGTTTAATCGTTGATTATTTAGGCATTGCTTCCGATTTAAAGAAAGCCTTAGCTTTTTATTCGGATGCGGGAGGAAAAGGAGATCCTGCTGTGGCACAAGAACAAGCAGTTGCTTTGATGTTAGAAAAAATTGAAGTGATTTCGGCCATGTATCATGGTTTCCCTTATGAAGATTATTTTGATGCCGATACATCGAAAAAATTGTCGATGATATTAGCTGCAGAAGATCATATTTTAGACCAAGAGGATGGCAAGAAAAGATATATTGATGAAGTATCCGCTTTATCAAAAGCATTTGCTATTGCTATACCACACGATCAAGCTATGGATGCTAAAGATGAAATCTCATTTTTCCAAGCCGTTAAAGCAAGGTTAGCAAAGTTTGATACTACAGGATCGGGCAAAACAGATGAAGAGATTGAAACAACCATTCGACAAGTGATTGATCAAGCTTTGGTTTCTGATCAAGTGATTGATGTTTTCGATGCAGCAGGTATTAAGAAACCTGATATTTCTATATTATCCGATGAGTTTTTAATGGAATTGAAAGATATGCAACATAAAAATGTGGCGTTGGAAGTCTTGAAAAAATTATTGAATGATGAAATAAAATCCCGATCAAAATCCAATTTAGTACAAAGTAAAAAGTTATTGGAAATGTTGGAGCAGTCAATAAATCGCTACCACAATAAGATTTTAACAGCAGCAGAGGTGATTGATGAATTAATTCATTTAAGTAAAGATATTGTTGAAATGGATAATGAACCCAAGAAGTTGGGATTAACAGAATATGAATATGCTTTTTATACGGCAGTTTCTAATAATGATAGTGCTAAGGAATTAATTCAACAAGATCGATTAAGAGAATTAGCCGTAGAATTAACGACTACTATTCAGCAAAATGCAAGCATTGATTGGAATATTAAAGAAAGTGTACGAGCAAAATTAAAAGTGGCTGTAAAACGATTACTACGTAAATACGGTTATCCACCAGATATGCAATTGCTGGCTACAGAAACAGTATTAAAGCAAGCGGAGATGTTAGCTAAGGAGATATCGAATATATAATAAAGTTAATAAATTTAGTTCGCTAAATAAAGATGATAATCCTCAATCATTTATTGGTTGAGGTTTTTTATATTAGAATAAAAACATGAATTTTCTTCTGAAGATTTATAATATGATTTGTTGTTTGAAATGATTTGCTTTAACTCTATATTTACTATATAAACAAACATATGAAAATACATTGGACACTTCGGTAGTAAACTTGTATTGTTAAACAACTAATCTAATATCAATTATGACGACTCTAATTTCTAAATCAATTATTAGCAACTCTATTGTATTATTATTAAATCAATATGCAGACACCAATACTTTAATTACAATTAAAGGGCTTCCGATTGAGTTTATTCCTGATGAGATAAAAGATTGTTTTATCGATAAATCGGTATTTAAAGAAAATAAAATTTCGGAAGAAGTTTTATTTAATCGAAGAACGCGTTTAGAATTGAAGAATAAGCTTCTTTATGATTTGGATATTCCTACCTTAATCAATTACGAAACTTTGTTAATCTTAAAGCCTTACAAGGACGAATTATTCGAAAATGAAATTGTGATTATTGATTTTTCTATTACATCTTATGTTGCAAATAATTTTGACAATTTTAATTTAAACATTACTGATTTGAATGAAATTGCGGAGTCTTATGAAATGAATGAGATTTATGCTTCGATAATATCTAATTCAATTCAAGTGAATGATCAATTTTATCTACAATTTGCAGACGAAGAATTGAAATCTAAATCTAAATGGGTTGAAAAAATTATTTCTCCAATCGTTTGGGAGTTTAATGGATTAGATAAAATCAATGAAGATGAGTTGGCGATTAATGATTTTGTTTTTAATCCCGAATCAAACGAATATCTAAATTTTTATTATCAATTATTTTCGGAACAAAATAATAGACTAACAATTTATGTAGATAATGAAACGATTAAAAATCATTTAGGAAAAGAAATTATAGGTAAATTAATTCAGACTGCTGAATTAATGGAAAAAGAGCTTGAGCTAAAAAGAGTGATACATAATTTAAATAAGGAAGTTCGACCTGAATTATTTAATTTATTACAAAAACATTGGAATGCTAATCCTCCACAATTTAAGCCTTTAAGGGTTTATGCTGATCCAGATATTTCAAAGGAAATAATTGAAATAAGTCAATCTGATGTGGTTGAGAATATCATACAACAATTCGAAAATGGATTGAAAGAAAAGGATGTACAAGATATTTTCTTAACGGCTCCGACTGGTGCTGGGAAGTCTTTGCTTTTTCAAATGCCAGCTATTTATATTGGTGAAAAGTACGAAGCATTAAGTATCGTAGTTTCTCCATTAAAGGCTTTAATGGTAGATCAGGTTAATCAATTAATTCAAGAAAAGAATTATCATAAAGTCGCTTATATCAATTCTGACATTACTGTTATTGAAAGAGAGGATATATTAGAGAGGATAAAAAATTATGAAATTGATATTCTGTATCTAGCGCCAGAATTATTACTCTCTTATGAAATTAATTATTTCTTAAATGGAAGAAAACTAGGGTTATATATCGTAGATGAAGCGCATACGGTTTCAACTTGGGGTAGAGATTTTAGAATCGACTATTGGTATTTAGGATTTCATATTAGTCGTATTCGTAAGTATGTTAAAGATGAAGATGGAAAATCTTATCATTTTCCTGTTATTGCTGTAACTGCAACTGCTACATATAATGGAGTTCATGATGTAGCTTTTGAAACGATGAAAAGTTTACAAATGAAATCGCCAATTAAATATATTGGATATGCTCGTAGAGACAATATTGTTTTTGATATTCAACAAACTCAAATAGAAGGTAACTTACAAACGGGTAAAACTCAAATTACTGTTGATAGAATTGATGAATATTTAGATAAAAAAGAAAAGGTAATTGTGTATTGTCCATTTACCACTCAAGTAACATCTGTGGCGAATAAAGCAAAAGATGAAAAGTTGAATGCGTATAGTTTTCATGGAAGTATGAATGTTTCTGATCAAAATGTTTCATATGAGAATTTTAAAAATCAAGAGTCAGTAGCAATGGTTGCGACTAAGGCATTCGGTATGGGAGTTGATATTAGTAATATTGATCGTGTCTATCACTTTGCACCCACAGGATTATTACCAGATTATATTCAAGAAATAGGACGTGCTGCTAGAAATCCAAATTTGATTGGCTATGCTTCATTGGATTATTCAGATCGTGATTTTCAGTTCATCAATCAACTGCATGGTTTAAGTCGTTTACATAACTGGCAATTGACAGAAGTAATGAAGAAGCTGCTTCGAATTTTTGATGAAGATAACAAACAAAATCATTTGTTAAATATTGATGATTTTGCATATATCTTTCAAACGGATTCTCCAGACAAATTAACAAATGAAGTGAAAAAAGCTTTATTGTTATTAGAAAAAGATTTGAATGAAAAATTTGATCGAATTCCTGTTATTATAGCCCGTCCCAAAAATATGTTTTCAACAGTATTTGCTAGTATTAAAGATGTTGAATTAGAACAATTTGTTGCTCAATATGGAAATCAGGCGGTAAAAAGATTACCAAACAATCAATTTAGTCAACATCAAAAATCAGTAATTAAAATTGATTTAGATAAAATTTGGGAAGAAAAATTCAGAGAAATTCCTTTTAGTGTTTTAAAGCATAAATACTTTAAAAATTCACTTTTTGAAGGTTGTGATATTTCACCTAAACTGAAAATAGCGTTATCAATCCAATCATCTTATGGAGAAATGATGAATTCTTTTCAATATAACCTGAATATTATTGATGCTTCATTAAATAGTATGGATGGATTTTTTAAAGTGAATGAGTTTAAAAATAAATTGATTCGTTTTAAGATGAACGAAGAAATGGCAGAACGTGTAAGTCATATTATTTTGTCCATGTTCAGTAAAAGTTCTAATTATAATTTAGGTTTTAATGATGTGATCAGTGATAATAATTTTTTACAATCTAGAAAAGAAGCAGGAGAAATTGAGCCAAAATACCGTTTAGTAGACAGAGCTTTTGGAAAAATAGCAGGCAACTTAAAAAGAGCTTTATCAACAACTTTTGGAAGTGGTAAAACAGAAATGGAAAAATATTTTTCACCAGATTCTGCTCAGAAAAAATTGTATGTAAAATTGGGGCAAATACTTGAACTATTTGATTTGGGAAGTTACGAAGTAGTTGGAGGAGAGAATCCAAAAATGTTTGTCCGTATCAATGATCCATTCCGATTAAGATTAGAAGCAAATAATAATTATTATAAGAATAATCTTTTAGAAGATGTAAGAAGTAGACATTTTTCAGGGGTTGAATTAATGAAAGAATTTTTTAATTCAGATTTGTCTTCAGATGAACGTTGGGATTTTATAGAAGATTATTTGTTAGGTATAAAACAATAATTTTGGACTTACCCCAACTCCACAGTTGGGGCTTTTTTTTCATTCAGAACGGAGCGATAGCGAAGTGAAGAATCTCACGTCACCCTGAATTCATTTCAGGGTCACATTTCGCTAATCTCATCTACCAACAAAAGCAAAAACTCCATCCTACACATACCACAGCAGGGAGTAACCAGCCGCTCCACCCAAGCTATGTTTACATAACGTGGCATTATAGTCACCTACGGGCTATCGGGGTCAAGCCCACTATAATCACATTATGTATAATAGCCGCCTTACGTTTTCAAAACAAAATCCAAGATTAACAAAATCGTTTTTTGTCCTTGTTGAAGTATGATAGTATCGCAACAATCATTTTTGTACTAACGATTTACTCCGTTAGGTTTATTTTTAGTGTCATACTAAACTCGATTTAGCATATCATCCAGTTTATCCACTCTAAAATCTCAAATCTAAAATCTCAAATCTAAAAAATAATCCCAACTACGCAAACCAAGCCTAAAAACAAGCTTTCCTTTCAGTCAATCCTGTTTTTAAACGGCTTTTCGTTCCACATAAAAATGCTCGTTTTGCGATAAGAAATGCCACGCACCCCCGCCACCCAAGATATAGGTTGCAGGTACATAAAAGCAAAAGAGTTTAGTTAAGGTACATTTGTGTATTGCGCAATTTCGCTAGTCGCATCACATCGTTCGGTACTCCATACTTCGTATTCGTAATCCCTCACTTTTGTGCTGCTTGATAGCTCCTTTGCCCACACAAATTGGCTCGGTGTAGCCAAACATCCAATCGGATGTTCCACTACATATCCTCACCACCTTAAATTTTTAAGTCGATTCGCTTTTATTCACCTGCGCATATTGCCCCAGTGCGAATAATATTCAAGAAAAATAAAAAGGTCGCAAAGGAAGTAAATGGTTGTTTTGCTTCAAGGTCAAGCCCTGCGGGTTTTTTGCAAAATCTCCACCCATTCAGGTAGTATTTTTCAAAAAAACCTTGCCTTAAAAACACCCATTCTCGATTAATGAGCTTTCTTTTTTTTCTCTTTTTTTCTTTTCAAGAAAATAGGTTCCCCATTATGAAGAACCTATAATTTTACTTATCTAATTTTTTAAGAAAGTACGAAACCACGAAACTCACAATCGCACCAACTCCAGCGAGAATGGCAGTTTGTAACAAATCACTTAAACCTATATTCCCGATGATACTAAACGTAGTACCACAGAGAACCCCCATTTTCATTTGACTATCCTGTATCATCTTTATTCACACCATCTACAACGGTCAATTGACTAACTGCACCCAATACACCTCCAGCAACAGTCAAATATCCACCAAGATTATTTAACCATTCGGGTAATTCGGTAGGAGGGGCAAAAAGCACTCCACCAACTGCAGCTAAAACCAAACCTATATTTCGGAGCCATTGAAACAATTTAGGCGTTGGGGACTGTAATCGATCTACTATTTTCATCCAAAATATTTTATAATTAAACATTACTAAAAACAACCGGCATTTAAAACGATACCGTTAAGAAAATGAATTGTGTGAAGGATTAGAATAAATTAGTGACTGAAAGGAATCATTTAATTTATTCCCGAAACACGATTCATTTTTAGGTCAATCGTTTTACAGCCTTGACTTTTTTGGTTCGTTTTTGTGTCAAGACTTCCCCGAAGGGCATATGAATTCATTTGAAAACAATTAAAAAGTCATGAATAAAAATGAACATAAAGATTAAAGTAAAGCAGTCTTAATTTTTGATAATTCTTTTATCAAGAAAAAAGTGATAATAAAACTTAAAATACCTAAGCTCCACTGGAGCTTCTCCTCTTAATCTCAAATGTTTTTGTGTCAAGACTTCCCCGAAGGGCATATGAATTCATTTGAAAACAATTAAAAAGTCATGAATAAAAATGAACATACAAATTAAAGTGAAGCAGATTTTATTTCAAGAGTAACAGTCTCTCCTTTATCAATCGCTTGATAAACCAAATCCTTCACTTTATTAAAAGCTTTTCTGCTTTCCCATCCAATTCCAGCACCACCCAAAGAGGTAACCGGAGCAATACAACCCAATAATTCTTTTTTGGCATTATTCGCAGGATGCATCAAAATAAAAGTCCTATTCGGAACATCTTTCAACAAAATATGCCTTCCAAATTTCTGACTGTATCGCTTTACTAAAACATATTTCCCCTCCGGAATACACGATTTTCTCACTTCATTGTTTAACCACGGCAACTCGATCGTATAACAAATGAATCCCTTTGAATTTTGAAGAATACCATTTGTACCATTAGGGAAATATGAGCGTATCAGTTCTAATTTCATTACGCCTTATTCACCTCTATCAATTGCAACGCATTGTATACACCATTTTTAAGTACATACTTTTCACCGTTAATTTCTTGATAGAATTCGACACCCAAAACCAAAAAGATGGGTTCTGTACTGTTCGCAGGTAAAGTAGTCGCCAAACTTATCGCAGTAGTTTCAACCGCATCATAAGGTAAAATTCCAGTATCTGCATTCGAAACATTAAACGAACCATCATTGAAGTTGACATCTGCTGCTGCAGCTTCAATTTTAAAATGAGTGGTTCCCGAAGGCGCATTAATCATGTTAACCGGAACGAATGCCGGAATATCTACAAGCACATCACCTTCTGCACGATCTAATGTAGTCGTATAAGGAGCATAAATCGTTGTTGATAATTTCCCATTAATATTGAAATCAAAACCTTTTAAAAGTGCTAAATCACCATTAATCACATTACGTTTCCCACGTTCGCTTACCATATCAGCCTGAATCACCTTAACCATATCACGAGTTAATCGACCTACCATTCTCGAATCAGCAGAGTTTAACAACACTGCTCGAAACGCAGCTCGCAGCATCTTCCCAGATGCACCTGCTCGTCCAAACTCCTCACCATTTTCACGCGTACGCTGAAAGTTCGGATCATTCATAATTCGGCTCTTATCCACACCACCTTTTTCGCGTGCTAAGAAACCTTCTTTCGCTTTATAAAAGGTAATGTCACCAACAGTACCTAATAACTTAATTATACCTTTCTGTCTTGCCATTTTTTTACATTTTAATCGTTCTACATTTTCAATCCTACCGGTAGACAATACAAGTGTAGAAAAAAGCGTAACTTTATAAAAATCAGCAAATACCAAATGACTTTTTAATCATCTTTTGTCATCAAATGACCTATAGATGAAGCACATAAACGGTATAGATAAAGCATAGATAGTGTATGAAATTGAATAATTATGCAGCAGAAAAAGTTACAACGGATTTGCATTTACCCAAAGGACATTCAAATCATTACAGGTAAAAGTTATAGGCAATCACTTCGCATTTATAACCAAATTAAAGCGCACTACAACAAACAACCTCACCAAGTCATTACCTGGGAAGAGTTGGGGGAGTATTTGGGGATTAATGAGGATGAAATAAGATAATTTATTTTTTTATATATATTTTTTCCGAAAAAAATTAAAAACACTTACATTATATATATCTATAAATCAATTGATTGCATTTTTAAATAGCCTATACAGTATTTGAAACGTAAAATAACCCTCTTTAAAAACAATAAATATTATGAGTTAGTATTTTAAGTGTTTTTATCTAATATTTTTTCATATATTCACATAAAATAACCCTATAAAAACTTAAAATATGGTAAATAAAAAACCTAATATTTTTAATATAGCAACAAAAGAATTGCATCAAGATGCTTTTATTACTTGGCTAATTCAATATGCAGATAATGAATGTAAAATTTTAGATAATAATTTAAATAATTGTGCGAAAGAGTTTATTATTCAATTAATCCAAAAAAAATATCCAGAGTTTAATGAAGATATAGAAAATGTTTTTGCAGGTCGACAAAGGAATAATATTGATGTATGGGCTGAAATAAATAACAAATATTTTATAATTATAGAAGATAAGACGAATACAGCACAACATTCAGATCAACTAAGTAGATACAAAAAAATAGCAGAAAAATATACGAAAGATAAAAATTATAAAGAACCGATTTGTATATATTTAAAGACAGGAAATGAAAGTGAGAATAGTTTAAGAAGTATTATAAATCAAGGTTATCATATTTACAACAGACAAGATTTCCTTTATTTATTAAATTCTCATCAAGAAATAAATAATAATATTTTTCTAGATTTTAAAGAAAGGCTTCTCAAATTAGAAAAATCTAATAATGAGTTTGAAAATAAAAAATTAAAAAATTGGAAAAGTGAAGATTGGCAAGGTTTCTTCCAATTTTTAGAAAAAGAGATTGACGTAATTAATTGGAATTATGTAAATAATCCAAGTGGTGGTTTTTGGAATGCTGTATTGACTTGGGATCAAGGGGATATTTGTCCTGTGTATATACAATTAGAACAAGATAAATTATGTTTTAAGGTTTCTACTCATCCTCAAGATACACAATTACCTGAAGGTATTAATAGAACTGAAGCTAGAAATAGTTTGTATCATTTAATAATGGAAGAATCTAAAAAAAGAGGTTTCAATGAAATCAAAAAACCTATTAGATTCGGTAATGGTAATTATATGACATCAGCAGTTGTTGAAAAACAAAATTGGCTCGGTAATGATGAGGATATAATAGATAAAAGTTTAGTCATATCTAATATTACTAAGTACACTAAGTTCTTAAAAGAAATTATTTAATTATAAACATTAACACTAAAAAAACAATTCTATGATTTCAGATGTAATTTTTAAAAACAAGATGTATTATGCTCTAGATGAAAAAGGTAAAGAAATTTCAAAAGATTGGGAAAGTAATACAGGAGAATTAATGGGTTTTAATTCAGAATTTATGCTTTTCCTAAAAAATAAAATGTATTATACAAGAGATTCTAATTTTAAAGAAATTTCAAAAGATTGGGAAAGTTCATTAGGTGATTTTAAAAGTATTTCTGGGAAAACTGTGAATTTTATAAAGAATAAAATGATTTATACAAGAGACAGTAAACTTAAAGAAATAAGTAAAAGATGGGCTTAAAAGTTCTGAACTTCTTATACACTTAATAAAGTAATCCAATTAAACCTAACTAATTATTAGTTAGGTTTTTCATTTTCAAATAGATAGTTTGTATCTTTGTAAAAGAATATAAGAGTTCTTTAGAAATATATCGAGACCAAAGCGAGACCATTTGATAAAACAGATTTTCAATCCCTCTGAAATAAAGGATTTTTGGCGTAGGTTCGAATCCCGCCAGCTCCACTAGTTATTATTACAGTTTAAGACTGGTTATTATTAAAACTCACTATTACAGTGAGTTTTTTTTATTTCAATTTCCAAATGATCTTAAGTAATTTTAAATTCTACCTGAAAAATCATCCCCTTTTTTATCCCCTTTTGAATTTTTCACATTATCTTTATTGTAAATTAATTTTATGAAGATTACTTTTTGTTTAAAAGAACCTAAGTCTAAAGAATCTACATTAATTTATATGATATGTAGATGGGACGGAAAACAATATAAAATATCATCTAAACAATTTATACTTCCTCTGTATTGGGATAAAGATAAATGTAAAATTAAACAGACATCTAAAGTAAAAAATGTACATACGATAAATAATACTTTATATGATTTGGAGAATTCTGCAAGAGAATCATTTGAATTTTTCATCAATGAATTTGGTAGAAAACCGACAGGAGAAGAATTTAAAATGCTAGTTAAAAAGCATTATTTTGATCAAAAACCTTTGCATACAAAATCTGAATCCAAAACGGTTTCGGAATATTTTGATTTATATATTCAAACAATAAAGAATGATGTAACGGAATCAACTATTCAAAAGTATAAACAAGCTAAGTATAATTTTCAAGAGTTTGAAAGATTAAATAAGTCAATCTATAATGTTGATATGATTGATAATATGGTTAGAAATTCATTTGTAGATTATCTAGTAAATATAAAGTTATATAAACCCACAACAATTTATAGAAAAATGAAATTCCTCAAAACGGTTTTACTTTTTACTAAAAGTTTAGGCGTGGGTATTCATCCATTTATTGAGAATAGAAATTTCTTAACAAAGGATGTTGAAGTTGATAATTTAGCTTTAGGAGAAACTGAAATTAAAGAGTTAGAAGAAATTGATTTGAATGATAATAAGAAATTATGTCAAGTAAGAGATTTGTTCTTATTACTGTGTTATACAGGTCAAAGATTTTCTGATTTACAGAAGATTAATTACTCTAATATTATTGATGATCAATATTTGTCAATAAGACAACAAAAAACTAAAGAAGTAATAACAATTCCTATCACTACAAAGGTTAAACAGATATTAGAATCATATAATGGAAAATTACCAAAAATATCAAACGTTAAGTTTAATGTTTATTTAAAAGAATTAGCTCAGAAAATAGATTCATTAAATATGGAAGTTGGTAAAAATGTGGATAGTTCAATTATATATAAATATGATTTAATAAAGAGTCATACAGCAAGAAGAACTTTTGTTACTTTAAACTTTAGTAGAGGAGTTGAGTTAGATGTTTTAAAAATTGGTACTGGTCATAAACAAACAAAGACTCTACAATCTTACGTTAAAATGTCAGATAAACAAAAAGCAGATTTATTAAGAAGTAAATTAGAAAAATAATGGTAAAAGAAAATAATAGTATTGCATTTATTGATAAAATATTTGAAATAACGAATGAATATAAAAATATAAAATTTAATAGAAATAGATCAATTCACATTAAGACTCAGTTTATTGATAATCAAAATTCTATATCTAGTTACTTGAATGAAAATATTGATTTAAAAGAGTTAGTTGATTCATTTGAAAAACTGAAAAAAAAATATAAATCAAACGAAGAATTACAAAAAATAAAAACAGAATATTATAGATTTAAAAATGAATTAAGAAATATTAATAACGTAAATAATATAGTTGAAGAATATGTTGAATTTAACGTACGTTATTCAAATAATAAGTTCTATAGAGAATTTTTAAATAAACTAAAAACTCTTGATAATTATATTACCAAAAATAAAGATTTTCAAAATTTATTAAAAGATCATGAAAGAATAAAAATTGAATCGGATGATTATATAGATTTATTTCAAAATAAGAAATTATATAATGATAATTTTGAAAGTTTACTAAAATTTGAATTTTTAATCGAATTATCAAATATTACTAAAATTTATCATGAAAACTATATAATTAGTGAAGATTTAATGGAAAAAGAGTTGTTATATAGAGAAAAATTAAAAAAACATCAAGAAGAAATAAATGTTATTTTAGAAGAAGAGGAGGAGGATTTAGATGCAAGTCTAAATGAAGAATTGTTTGAATTGATTTCTTCTATATTTTATGATTCAATGATAACTTTTGAATTTGATGGTTTTGAAATTGAAGAGAATGAAAATGATTCTGAGAGATTGAATTACCAAAAAGCTATATTTCTTTTAATGTTAAAACATTATAAACTTGAAGAAGATTTCGTTTATGAAAGTTGCATAAGCCTTATAAATTTGTGTTTTAATGATAATATTAATGAAAGTACTGGATTAACCAATAACTCATTTGATATTATTAAATATTTAGCAAGTTTTTTATATAATAGTAATAAAAAAAATAATAATGCTAATGTGTTTATAGGTAACGAAGTGTCTAATAATGAATTTGATTATATAAAATTGTTGACGGATTTATATTTTTATTTAATCGATATTATTGAAACTTATTCATATAAAAAGAATCCTTCAAATGATTATATTATTAGATTAATTGAAATTTTAGCAGAAGTTAATCATTATATTATTCCTTATAAAATTATAAAGCTTAAAAAAATAAATGATATAAGAAACAGAATAATTGCAAATTTAGGTGATCCGAAAGTTTTAATATTTCACTACATAAATAATTTAACAATAGATCCAAAATTTAAATCTACAAGACCAAAAAAAACTCCTGAATTATTTACAAATGAAAGTGTTATAAAATTATATAATAAAAGAAATAGAATTACTAAATCTAACTTATCACCAAAATTATTAGGATACTTATGGATAAAATTAAATTCAAGTATTCCAAAATATACAGATGAAAAACAACAGAATAATTTGATTGCTTTATCACTAAGTGTGATTACGGGACATGATTTAGAAACTATAAATAAAAATTATATTAAAAACGAAATAATTTTAAGCGATCCTGAAAAAAATAAAATTAAAAATTTTCTAGAAAAGATAATTGAATAAGTAATTTTAGATAATCTGATTTTCAGTAATTTAAATTTTAAAAGTATGATATTAATATGATATCATACTTTTTTAATTTTTACCTAATCTACATTTGCTCCAAGAAAAAACAGAAACAATGAAACAAAATTATTTAATTCAATTAACTCCTGAGGAGCTAGGAGTTATTATTAAGGAAGCATTAGTAGCTTCAATGGGACAATTTATTGAGAATATAAATCTTAATAAAAAAGATAAGTTATTGAATAGAGAACAAGTGGCTAATATTTTAGGAAAATCCGTTTCAACTATTGATAACTATAAGAGAAACGGACTTTTACCTTTTACAAAAATTGGTAGTGCAGTTTATTTTAAGGAGTCCGACATATTATCTTCATTAATTCCTATTAAGTATTAGGTTCTATAATACTTGAAGCGTTATACTTTTTACGCTTTAAAATTCAAAAAAATAATTTTTACAAACAATGTTATCCAGATTCAATGTGAATATTGGACAGCCAAAACTATGTTTAAAAATGAAAAAATATAAAAACTAAATATCTACTTATAACCTGTGTGGTGAACACTTTATTAGTTTGGTTATAGTATTAATATTTATTAGGAGAGACCTAATAATTAATATAAAATACATTTTATAAAATGTTTAATAATAAAAAAACAATTTAATATGAAAATAAAAATTTCAAGATTATTAAATCCTGTATTATATACAATCGCAGTGGAATTATCAACTGATACAATAGGACAAGTAGTAGATTTAGATGATGTTTTAATTAATACAGAAGAGTATGAAAAGTATAATTCATACTATGATTTTATTCATTTAATGCTAAATATTTATGAATTTAATGATGATTATTTACATTTTCAAGATATAATTAATGATATCAAGAACAATAATATAGATTCTTATAATCAATATATATTTGATGAATACTCAATATTTAAAAATTTAGATCTTAATGACAATAACCAAATTTCTGATATATTAATAACTGTTATTGATGATTTGTATTTGTCAGTTAATAATGATGAAGAACGATTAATTTGTTTAATAAAAAATACAGTTTTATCAATTGAGTATTTTTCAAATAATAAAAAAGAGAGTACTATTTCTTCTCGAAATGAGCCATTTGAAAGTTTTACTTACTTAAGTATATTGCAATTAAACGGCTTTAACTCTTTGAAAATGGAAGTTGATGAGGAATCATTTGGCTCTGGTAATATTACTTTTCTAGTTACTGATTACCATAAAGAAGTGATATTGAAGATATCGAATATTATATCATCAATTGAAAAAAGCGATTTTTATTCATTTAGAAATTTAATCATGGTATTTGAAGAAGAGATAAATATTGCATTTGAAGAATATGATGACGAGAGAAATAATATAGATTACGATGATCTTCAAAAATTTATTAATCTAATTGAAAAAAATGGGTTAGATTTTATATATGATTTATTCAAAGTTGATTTAGATTATGAAGAATTAGATTTCTATAATACAACTTTCTTTGAATATAGTTACTTAATCATAGACATTTATAACCATATTCACGATAGTTATTTTAAAAGCTAGTCATTTTAGACTAACTATTTTTTATATGAACAATTAATTGGTTAAACTATCCAGTTTTATTAAACCTCTAAATAGGTTAATTTCCAAATTCTTTATAAATAAAAAATTTATCCAATATCAAAATTGATATACTGGACAGGGCAACTTATGTTCAAAAAATCTTTATTAATTATCAAAACAAAGGCTCTGTTATGGAGCCTTTCACTTCACTGTATGAAAAAAATAATTCTTCCAACATCACTTGATGTTCAGAAAATAATATTAATGGCAAACAATCAATATTATGACAACATAACAGGTCAATTAAAGATATATAAATCCGATTTAAAGATACTAAAAATTGAATCCATCAACTATATTCTGTTTATGATATTTCGTTCAACTATGTTTAAATTAAATGCCTTAAATGAAGCGGAAAGATCTACATATTTTAAGGAAGGAAGATTGTGTAAAAATGATTTTTACATCGAGCTTCCATCAACCATTCTGGTTAAAATTGAACGTAACTACAATAATATTATGGACTTCTTAACAAATAAACACTCTAATTATGATAACATTTTATTTCGTATGAAATATGAAAAAGGGAAATCTTTTAGTTATTGTTTGAATTATAATTTGATAAACGACCAGTTTAATCTTATAGATATAACAAGGAAATCTATTTATAAACACATGAACGAAGTTTATCAACCAAAAGTTTCTAGTTCTATTATTAATCGTGAATTGATCGCTTTGAAGAATGATTTCTTAAATAAGTTTAGTATCGACTTTAGTGGTCTTTCAACCCAAATAGACAGCTCAAAAATTGTAACTGAATACAACTCTATCCTTGGATTGATCGATTATCATAATGGCAAAAAATGGATGAGTCTAAATACAGAAAAAGACGGAAGATTACATACGAATTTTACTATTATGTCTTCTAAACATAGGAAGTTAATACGTAATAATAAAAACGAAGAATTTGTCGAAATTGATGTTGGCTCTTGTATTCCTTATCTATTTATAATGAGTATTATACAAAAAGTAGAGTTTTATGGTGATGATCATCTTAAAAAATATCAATTGCTATTTAATAAACTTAACTCTAGAATGATAGAATTAGGAACAGTGGAACTCCTAAAGGCTGAACTTAAGGTCATGCTTATAGCTTTGGAAGAAGATCGTTTTTATCGACTTTTTCCTTTGTTAAATAAGATTGAAATCTTAAGCTTCTTCTTTTGTAAAAATGGATCAAAACCTAGTATTGAAAATATAATTGAATCAACATTTCCAAATTTCTATTATTATGTATTTCAAATGAAGAATAATAAGTTTTGGGTTGATCAGTACCAATGCCCTCCAAGATTTGACTGTAACGAACTTTTAGCTCATTATTTATTCCATCTTGAAGCTACAGTGATGCTTTACAAGATTTCTAAAAGAGTAAAGAAAAGTATAAGAGGTATTGAAATTATAACAGTACATGATTGTTTAATGGTTCCCAAACAATATGCTGAGGAAGTAAAGTTAATAATGGAAGAAGAGTTTAATGATATATTTAAATTATCACCAATTATTAAAATAAAAGGCTTACCATAATATGTTTGTAAAATCTCTTTAATATTCGATAAACAGAAGGTTTTTAACTGTAATAAACCTTTTGTAAAATAGAAAACCTCAACCAAATTATCGGTTGAGGTTTATATGAGATTTCTCTATATTTTACTGATGGATTTTAAAATGTTAAATAAGATGACGAACTTTAAACTTCTTAAATTTCTTACCCATACCAAGCATTATTGCTTGATTATTTTTTATTATTAATTCTCCTTTTCCAAGCGAAGCTATTGCTTGTTTTATTTCTTGTAATTCTGAAGCATTTGCACCATAAAGATCTTTAAGTACACCATCATTGATAGATTGCTGTTTCATTATTAATGGATATTGAGCATTGGCATAAAAATCAAAATGTTTTGATTTAAAGTGTTCCATATTTTGCGTTGCTAATACTACGCTCATTCCTTTGTTTCTTCCAACGGCAATTAAATTTCGTAGTGGTTTATTATCAAAGTCTAGCATATAGTGAGCTTCATCTATAATTGTAAAATGTCGTAATTGAACTTTTTCTCCATCGTTTGCTTGTTGAGGCAAGTTTTCATAGATTGAATTAAGCTTTGAAATAATGAAATATACAATTGCTTTCCCTATAACTCCTTCACTTGCATATTTCTCCATTTTAACAATAAAACTATTATTAATTAAATCAACTTTATCTTCAGTAGAAAATATATTTGCTCTTATTAATTGACTAATTACAGATTTTACACTATCCATTTTCTCCTTATCATTCTTAGGTTGAAGTGATGTGTAAGATTCTAGAAGTAATTCAAATGTAATAGGTAAACCTTTTGTATGTTTATACGCATCTATTATGGCTTCTGAAAGACGATTACTCATATTTGCACTAATTGTAGCCTTGTCTATAGAACAAAGCGCATTTGCCATTTCTGTAGAATAGATATTAATCTCGTTCTGGTTCGCCTTAACAAAATTTTTAAATGGAGTGAACGGTAATGGTTCTTCAATTGGATCAAGAATAGACTTTCTATCTACTGCAAAATGATTTAACCAATCGTTATTTTGAATATCCGAAAATTCTCCTTTATAGTCGAAAAATAAGAAGTTAACAGGGTAATTTGTTTCAACAGATAATGTTCTGATTTCATTCATTAATACAGCTAGTAAATTTGACTTTCCAGATCCTGTTGTACCCGCTATAAGTATTTGAGTATTTGTAACAGATGTGCTATTCATATCAAGATATGCAGGAATATTATCTGCATATTCACCAATATTTAAGTTCAAATGAGGAATTTCGTTAGCGTTACCATTGTTGTTTTTTGTATAAGATAACCAATCCTCTAAATTTGTTCCTTGTAATAGATATTCAGCTCCCTTTAGTACCTCAAAACATATTACTTTACTTTTCTTTATATTATCTTCCCAATCAATATTTAAATGATTATATCTTAAATTAATTAAAGTATTAATTGTGTTTGCTAATCCATGTACAGTAAATAATGTAGGTTGTATGCTATTACTAGTCATTGATAATTTTAAAAAATCATCATTTCTAGTATAGTTTAGAGACAGCCCTATAAGTAAAGCTATTCTTATAAATTTAGCATTTCCTTTTACAGAGAATGGAAAATCATCAAATTCATATTTTTCTAAGTTAATTAGTGTTTCATATTTTAAGCGTAAATCATCCATTTTATGTGGAACTTCTTCCGCTATTCTTAAGCCTGTTTGTAATGCTAACATAATTAAAATTTTAAGCGTTAAAATATCCCTCTTTTACAGTTGTTAATTGTTTTTCCTTATCTCTATTTAGAATATACTTTTTAGCTATAAATTCATCAATCTTTAAAAGATCTTTATCCGTTCTAATTTCACTATCCGTACTTAGTAAAATAGTTTGATGAGAAAGTTTAGGAAAATAATTTTCTAATAAAGAAGCTCTACTATCCTCATCTAAATATCCCATTACGGTATCAATCATTACAGGTGGGTTGTAATCTCCAAATTGATGTAATGCCTTTAGTAATACTTGAACAATAATTTGTTTAGACGCAGCATTTAATTCTTCTAAATAGATTTCATTTCCAGCTTTATGATATATTTTGAATGTTAAATCTGCTAAATTTTCAGATAATTCTACTTTACCAATTTGTCCTGCATATGCTACTAATGTTGAATTTAAATCATCCAACATGGTTTCTTCGATTCGTTGTTTTTTAGCATTTAATAAAGCACTTGTTATTTTATCAAATAGAGGTTCTATTTTTTTACATAATTCTAATTTTGGATTAGGAACATCTATATCAGGAATATCATATCTATTAATTTTAATTGTTATTTTTTCAATTTCGGACTTAAAATTCTTAATAGCTTCTTTAATTTCTGCTAATCTAGCTTCATTTGACTCATATGTGTTAATTATAGAGTTTTCATCAGCTGTCAAATGGCTTTTTGCTTCTTCTAATTGAGCTCTAAGTGTTGGTAATTGATTTAATTCATTTTCTAAACTTTCTTTCGATTGCATTAGATAACTATAACTATTTATAGAAGTCTGATTAAGCATTAAACGAATTGTATCCAATTCATCATTTGAAAAATAATTATATGGATTAACCTCATCTTCCCCTTCACTTCCTATTTTTAGATAATCTATGAAACTTTCTGTAAAGGATGTATGATCAACATTAATTTTTCTTAAAGCTATATAATTGCTTAATTTACTCTCAATTATTTCTAATTGAGATTGATTAAAGTGATTGCTTTGAGTTGAATCGTTTTTAGCGAGAATAAGTTGTAACTCTTCTCGAATAGAATCTATTGTTTTTGGTAAGAAAACTTGAATTTCAATATCGTTTGTAAATTTTGAAACATTTACTAGATATTCAGCTTGTTTTCCTTTTAAATCTTCTATTTTATTTTGTAGAAATTGAATACGTTCTTGGTACTCTTTTTGAAGATTTAAACCATGTTTTGCTTTGTTATAAAGTTCTTTATTATTGATTGAATAACCAAGTTTACTTTGATATTCATCATTTAATTTCTTAATATTTTGTTCAAAACCGTCTTTAGAATCGACTAAGTTTTTATACTCTTCTCTTTCAGTTTCAATACCAATAGATTCTGATATATATTTTTCTTTTACTTTAATAGTAGCATCTTTCAAATAAGAATATTTATTGAACCCCATCACGTTTTCAATATTCTCTTTTATTACTCTGGATAAGTAATCCTCTTTTAGGATATTTCCTGATTCCATTGCATCAAATAAAAAATATTTACTTAGCTCTTTAGGTAAGTTAGCTTTAATGATCTTATTAACTTCTGCTTCCATTTTAGCTCTTTGGGAGATTGGCATTGCAGTTCCATAGGTGAATGTATCACCATTAAAATTTAATGAAACAGACTCTACAGGTTTACTTTGAGGATTTAGTGCATATACACGTTTTATTTTATAGAAATAGTCTTGATTTAATACTTTTCCTTTAAAATCAATTTCTAATTCAATTTTTAAATCATTTGAAAACTCAACTGAAGCGTTAATTAATCTTTTAAAATGATCTTCATTTTTAATTTCTAAACCATATAGAGCAGAATAAATGGCTTTGAATAATGTTGTTTTACCCCCTCCATTTTGACCTCCAATTAAGATTATTGGTTGTTCTGGATTAACATTTAGATCTAAATCTAGATCTTTGTATGTTTTGTAGTTTTTTGCAGCAATTCTAGTTATAAGCATAGTAGTTGGTTTTACTTATTCTTTAAAGCATTTTCAATTAACTTCTGTATCAAATTACCTTCAGTTTCTTGATTTTTCATCTTTATTTCGTGATATTCCTTTAAAATTGAATCTTTAAACCATTCAAAATCTACTTCATGTTCATCACAAATTTCTTTAATAATTATCATATCCTCTTTTCGGATACCATAATGCATAAATGTAGCATCTAGTCCTTTATTCATAGTAATATTAGTTTAAATAGTATTATTGAAATTTAACATGTTACAATTTTTTACTTTTTGTAACACGTTTTATTAACATGTTACAATTTTTTACTTTTTGTAACACGTT